>JBAWXL010000293.1:0-5403 GCA_037144095.1 Bacteroidota bacterium | reverse complement strand
TAAAAGAATATCTAATCAAATTAAACGTACCGCACTAAAAGGTACAAGTCAGGAACAAGTCGTCTTCAAAAAACCAACTATTTTGTCTATTACACCGAATTATTTCATTTTCTGTTTGAAGTCTTCCTCTAAATAGCTAAACTTCTAACACTTCATCCTCCCGCTTTCTTCACCCTATAGCCCATTTCAACAAGGAGGGTATATATTTTTTCTTTAAACTCCCCCTGAATTAGAATCTCATTATCTTTCACACTTCCACCGCAACCGCATTTTGTCTTCAGTTGTTTACCCAGCGCTTCGAGGTCGTCTGTTTTTCCAACAAAACCGCACACCAGTGTAACCGATTTTCCGGCTCGTTTCTTGCGGTCGATCATCACCCTAAGGTCTTGTTGCTTTGGGGCAAGGGTGTCGGCTTCCACCTCTATGTTTTGTTGATACTTATAATCGGGATTGGTAGAATACACTATTCCCACTGCATTATTTTTTTTCGACATACAATAAAATTATGGAACTATAACTTTTAAACTCGCGGGAAAAATTTCCACTTTAATATCCACCGCAATTTCGAGCGGATCACCGTCAATATGAGTCATTTCTTCAGCCTCACACTTCACTCTCACCTTTTTTGCCTGATAAATGCGTAGGTATTTACAGTGGTTCATTTTTCCCATTATGATATAATAAATGATTGAAATAGTATACCAGGGCGGAAATTTCTGCATAATACAAACATCGAGTAAACCATCGGTCAGCGATGCCTTTGGCGACACCTTCATGTTGTAGCCAAACTGGTTTGAATTGGCAAACGTAACAAACAAAGCCTTCGATTGAAGTTCTTTTCCGTCTAAGAGGAAGCTGTATTCGAGAGGTTTATACATAAAATACTCCCTTATTACCAATCTCAGATACGAAATGAAGCCCCTGAGTTTGGTTTGGCTAAACTCTTGTGCAATCTTAGCATCAAAACCTACTCCCGAAACACTTGCAAAGGTTTTTCCCTGAAATGATGCCGTATCGATGCTGATGGTTTTGTTGTTGTTAATCACCTTCAATGCCTTCTTCACTGCCAGCGGAATCTTCAGATGATGCGCCAACCCATTGCCTGAACCCGTTGGAATCACAGCCAGGGCAAGCGGTGTGTTCACTATAGACGACACCACCTCATTCACCGAACCATCGCCTCCAACAGCTACCACAATATCCAACTGTTCGTCAACGGCTTGTTTGGCAATTTCGATGGCATGTCCCGCATATTCCGAATAAGCGAAACTATAATCGAACTTCTCCTTATCAAGATATTGTTTCGCCAAGCGTTCGACTATTCTCTGGCGCCCAATGCCCGAAACAGGATTAATAATAAATAATATTTTCTTTTTTAACGAATCCATTTGCGTTGCAAAACTAATCAATTGTCAGTTGATTTCTAATCATACGGTTAATATATTGTTGAATATAGGCTTTTACGAAGCCTTGCATTTTACTCTTTTCTAATGATTTATTCTGATAAATATTGTTTTGCAAGAGGCTGTCTTTTTGTAATTCATAAAACCCAACAGTGTTCTGACCATCAAATTCGAGCAAATATTCAGGAGTAATTAGTTGAAACATTTCATTCATATAGCTCATCGAAAAACCCTTGTAAGTGGAATCGAAAACCGATTTACCATACGAAACAAAGGGTTTATCATAATTTAGCAAATCTAAAACCGAAGGCATGATGTCGCTTTGCTGGGCAATGTTTGAGCATGGTTGTGGTAAATCATTTTTAGGCGAAAATATGATTAAAGGAATCTGATACATGCCCAAATTGGTTTTAAAGAAATCATAATATGCTTCCGAAGTATGATCGGCAGTTAGCACAAAAATGGTATTCGAAAACCAGGGCATTTTCTGAGCAGTTTCGAAAAACCTGCGCAGCGAATAGTCGGCATATCCAATGCTTTTATGAATATCTAAGGTTCCTTTCGGAAATTTTCCAACTAATTCTTTGGGAACATTATAAGGATGATGAGACGACAGGGTGAACAGTGATGAAACGAAAGGTTGCTTAAATGTATTTAGTTTCTGTGCAAAATACTGAAGAAAAGGCTCATCATAAATGCCCCATTTACCATCATAATCTGTTTCATTATTATATTCGCTTCGACCATAATAGCTGTCGAATCCGGCCATTTTCACAAAGGCATCAAAGCCCATAGTGCCATTAGAACCCCCATGAAAAAAGGAAGAGTTATAGCCTTTTGCTTTTAACAAAGAAGCCAAACTATTAATCTTGTTTCCCGAATAATTTGATGTAATATATGGATTGTTCATCAAAGAGGGAAGCCCCGAAAGAACTGCCGGTATGCCTTCGATGGAGCGTTTGCCGTTGGCATAACATTTCAACAGCATACTTTTCTTAATAAGAGAATCTAAAAAAGGAGTATATCCTTTGTAAGTTCCATTCTCCAAAGATGGATTGAGCGAACCCACATATTCCCACGAAAAGCTTTCGAGAATAATGACCACCACATTTTTATTCGTAAAAGGGATGGCCTTATTATATTGAATTATGGGAGTAAAAATCCGGTTCAATACGTTGGTGTCTTTATAATAGCTAATCTCTTTCACTCTGGGTTGAAAAAGGGTGTTGCATATAGTAAAAGGCGTGTTCAACACAAGCGGAACATTTTCGGAAGAGGTATAGGTGCCTGCAGTAATAATAGAAATAGGCTTCAACTGAAACCCACCCCTGAATAATACGATTGTTATAAAGAGAACGATAAAAAATTGCAGACTTTGTTTTACATAATATTTCAAATTATACCTGGGCTTCTCTATTTTAAGTTTGATTCTATTCCAACCTACAATGGTAAAAGCAATAAACAACATCCAGCATAGAAATAAATACCAGAAATCTTTCAGAAATTGTGGAATCAGGGTGACGGTATCGTTTCCTAAAATCAAAATATCAAAAATATCTGCAGTGGTGCGTTTCATCGTAAACCTGAAAAAGGCAAAATCGACACATATTGCAAGATAGGCTATAGAATTGATAAGAACAAAAAGCATCTTCAGGCTAAGCTGATAGTTTTTATGTTCACGAAAAGGGAGGGGGAGAACGCTTAAAATGATAAAAATTGAATTCAATAAAACAACAACAGAAACATCAAACCTCAAGCCGGCAACGAATAGTTTAATAAGATCCCATGTCCCCACTTCACTAAAAAATGCATGATTCATCCCAAAGAAAATGATTCTTGAGATAACATACAAAAGCAAAACCAGAGCAAGCCTAGTGATAAGGACTTTGATGTGTCCGCCTTCTGTTTTTATATTTCTAAACATTCAACAAAGGAAAGATTTTTTTTGCTAAAAAAAAAGATGCCCATCGGACATCTTTCTTTTAGATAATATTGTTATTAATTAGTGTGATACAAAAGTATAAGTTCCAACACCGGTAGTGGTATTACCATTAGTGGTTTCTGAATAATTTATGGTCATGCTTGTGTGATTTGCACCAATAGTTCCGGTACCTGAAAATGTACGATCAGCAGGAGGACTTCCGGCATTTATAATGGTTTGAGAAGGAACCGTAATGCTTAATCCGGTGATGTCAGCATAAGGAGCACATGGGTTATAAGCGCCAAACTGTTTAAAAGAAACTCTGTTGTTTTTAATGTCTGAAGGGGTAATGGTTTCAGTATAAGGAGTAGTTACACCACCAGCTACATCAGAAACACTCCATGTTCCTTTATAAATTTCAGCTTCATTATAAACTCTAACGCTTCTTGTGATTGAGTTTGTGTTGCCTGCTTTGTCAGAAACAGTATAAGTGATAACATAAGTACCGGCTAAATTAGTATTCACAGTACCTGATGTAACGATAGATGCTGTTAAATCACCATCAACGTCATCATTAGCCTGACATCCTGGATCGGAATAGTTTGAACTATTAAGAATTACATCAACACTAGCAAGCCCTGTGAGGGTTAATACAGGTTTAGTGGTGTCGGTTTTGGTACATCCGGAGAAGAAAACTGCTCCTGAAGAAATTGCTATGAAAGCAAGGATTGAAAATAATTTTTTCATTTTTTTTAGTTTTAAAGTTTTAATTGCTGCAAAATTAATATTTTTTCTTTATAAACCTGATTTTAACCTTTAATTCGATATTATTCTTAAGCTATCGGGCTAATTTTAAGATTTAAAGAAATTCGATTTCATATTCTCCCTTATCTACTGCATTAGGGTTATACACCATAATATATTTATCGGCAAGGTCGCCTACGGTGGAAGCCAGTCCACTGTGTTCGGTGCCGGGTTGAAGGCTGAGGAAATGTGTAGCAGGCATATTGCCTTTTAGGGGAGCTAAATAAAATTCCAACACGGTGACTCCTTTATTATAAATTCTCAACATATCGAGCAAACCGAAAGTATGTTTCACAACAAAATGGGCATTTTGTGGGTTCACATGCCCTGTGAAAAGCACCTGATGGGCTGAACGTATGGCTTCTAAATCATAATATTGAGCAATGGTTAATGGGGTAGCAACATAATGTTGAATGAAGGCGCCTAAATTGTAATATTGTTGTTGGCACATGGCTACACGTGCTTGTTCGACGGCTTTGCTATTGTCGATGGTGGTCGATTTGCTGCCTTTTTGGGTAGTGTTTGCAGCCATCAATTGGCTGTAGGTTAAATCAACATCGGCTTTTACGCTTGCCAGCGCAGCATCGGTTCCGATGGCAACGCTCAATCCATGTACTGCCGAAATACGATCACTTTGAGTTCCTATTTGAAAAGGAGTTCTGTGATTAGGTAACAAACTTTTATATTTTGGGGTGGTATTATCATAATGACTTTGAATACCAATATCCCAATTTTTGATTTTCGGGCCTCTCAACAAACGCAGCAATTGATTTAGGCTTAGGGTTTCGCCTTGTTGTGCGCCAATTTCCGAATGCCAGATTTCGTAGGCATCCACATAGGCCAGGTGCAAAGGGTGATACAAATCGTAAAGCCCTTGAATGAAAGGGTTTACTAAGGGTGGAGTAATTTTAGCTAAGAGCGCACCATCATGATAAATGGAGACGCGTAAAGCTTTTTTGAAATTGTTTTGGGTTGCCGATTCGATAGGATCTACCAAATATATCCAGTTTTCCATAATAATTTTTTTTTAAAGGTTGCTAATTAAAATTGTTTACTAAGGTTGTGCAAAGATATATTTTTTTTTTAAAACAATTGGTCTGATTGTTTTTTCTGCTTAATTATTTGATTTTTTCAGATGAAATGCGAAAAGAGTCAATTACAGCATTAAGTGTGTAAGACCATCGCGCCCAAAAATACTTGTGAAATAAGCTTAACGCAAGCATCGCGCCCAAAAATACTTGTGAAATAAGCTTAACGCAAGCATCGCGCCCAAAA
>JBAWXL010000292.1:0-5479 GCA_037144095.1 Bacteroidota bacterium | reverse complement strand
ACCGTATCGTCCACCAGGGCAATGGCATCGGTTACCCGTTCTTTTATTTTCGTACTACCCCAAAATTGTGGGAAGATACTTAGTGACGTTATTTTTAAGCCATTTCCACAAGCAGCTGCAGGGATGTACTAGCATCAAACCCCATACATATAACAGGGTTGCTTACTATAATATTAGGCAATGGGTGAACCAAAACAATTACTGTGTCCTGATCTGTACAACCATTCGAATTAGTCCCGGTTACAGAATAAATTGTAGTTACATTTGGTGTAACAACTAATGGATTTGTTGTGGCGCCTCCGGGGCTCCAAACATAAGTATTAGCTCCTGTAGCAGTCAATGTAGCTGAAACACCTTGACATACAGTGTCGGAATTTGCAGTAACAGTAGGCGAAGGATTCACTGTAACTATTGCCATAGCACTATCATGACACTGATTTGCATCAGTTCCTGTAACATAATAAATAGTTGTCAAAGCTGGGGTAACTGTATAAGGGTTTGCAGTTGCACCATCATTCCAAACATAGCTTACGCCTCCATTAGCAGTCAATTGTGCATTAAAACCCGCACAAATATTTGGATTGTTAACGGTAATATTTGGTAAAGGATTTACAATAACAGTTGTAGTAGTTGTATCTTTACAACCTAAAGCATCTCCAATAACTGTATAAACAGTAGTTACTGTCGGATGAACATAAGCTGGCGAAGTAGTATCTCCTCCTGGCGACCATGTAAAATGAGTATTGTTTTCAGTTGATACAACATAAATCGCCCCTGTATCACCCACACATATCGTACATCCAAGTGATTGCAACTGTGGAATAGGATTAACCGTAATATGTATGGTATCAGTTCCCGTACAAACTCCGTTAGTACCGGTAAGTATATAATTTGTTGAAGCTACTGGAGCAGCAACCACATTGGCGCCGGTGGTAGCACTCAAGCCCGCTGCAGGCGACCATGTGTAGGTAGCTGGAGTCCCACTTGCGGTCAGAGCAACAGTATCTCCCAAGCAAAGGGTTGCATGAGTAGGTGTCACCGACATATTGAAATTCATATTTGGTGTTACCATTGCCGTATCTGTAACCGTTACGCTATTCCCGTTACAATTGGTGTAAATTGCTTCTGCTACATAAGTAGTTGCAACGTTCGGACTTACTGTGATTGAATTCCCATTGCCAATCATCGTACCATTGGCATACCAGTTAATAACATAATTAGGCGTACCACTTGGAGTAAAACGCCAAGCTTCATTTTGAGCGGTCCATTGACCTGTATTTCTTCCTGGAGCAGTTATTCCAACAGTCCCGGTGGAATTTTCTATTCCAACAATAGCGTTTCCACTATTCCATGTCGAACATAAAGCTTTATTAAGAATGTAAACTTCGATAATATTGGTACTTTCATAAATTACAATCTGGCTCGTACTAATTAATGTAGTACAACTAAACTCTGGTATATGATCATAATTCACAACAAAAGTCCTGCATGGGTATGAACCTAAAATTGCATAACGTATATTCCCTACTGAAGTTGGGTAGTAGTCATGATAAGGACCATAAATTGAATTTAAAGGCAAACTTGAAGAAGGGCAGCTTGCTGTATAAGACCATGGGCAAAATGTACCTGCATACGCTGAGTTAAAACTTATCAATCCATTCGAACCAACAACAATTTGAGAATAATTGTTTTCATAAAAACAAAAGTTAAACGGAAGCGTTATCAAACCACTCCAAACATCATCAGTGCCAACACTAACAAGTGTCCCTGTATTATAAGCATATGGGGGAGAATAAGGAACTGCAATAACATTATATGTATTGGTATATCCTGTGGCGACTATATTGGCGTTGAGTGTGGCAGATGTTTGATTGCAATTCAAATAAACATCTGGTCCTATATTCACACTCGGACAAGCTGGTTGTGCTATTATAAAATGAGACGTGAAAATAAATAAGGAAATAAAAAGTGCTTTTTTTAGCATGATAAATTAACTTTTATAGATACAATCAACTTTTAATATTGGTGTTTAGACGCAGAAACTCATAATAAGGTTGCCCGTAAAATTACATATTATTCTTTATATAAAATAAAAATGTCAGAAATTTCTCTTGGGAAATTTTTTAAGTACTCATTCTGTGTAGTTTTCATCTAAATCGACTTTAGAATAAAAACAATAAATTTTTACAAATAGTGCAAATTATATCCTTGTTTTTAATGTAAATTCCATCAAATGGATAACTTTACTCTTTTTGTATATTTGAGAGATCAATGTATTCTGATGATTTTTTATTTTGTCTTTTTAGCTTTTTTTACTTCATATTAAAAAGATTCAAATTCTCAAAATCAAGTAACCATTTTTTCCTTGAAAGTCCGCCACTATATCCTTTCAGTGCTCCGTCTTGTCCAATAACCCTGTGGCAAGGTATTATAATTGAAATTCTATTCATACTATTAGCATGTGCAACGGCTCTTACTGCATTTAGATTTCCTATAGAAATTGCTTGTTCTTTGTACGAACGCGTTGATCCAAAAGGAATATTTTGCAATTCTTTCCAAACTAATTGTTGGAATTCAGTGCCAGTCGTAAAAAGTGGAATACTAAACACCTCTCTCTTCCCTTCAAAATATTCAATGAGCTGTTTTTTTAATAGTGCAATATGTTCATTATCATTTTGAAGAACATCTGCGTTTAATGTCTTAGCCAATGTTTCTAATTCAACTTCTAACCTATTTCTATCTGTAAATCCTAAAAGACAAATTCCCTCCTCTACAGCACAAACACACATTTCACCTAATGGTGTTTCAATCTTGCTAATATGTATTACTTGTTTTTCTTTCTTGTTTAAAATTGTATTCTTCATGATTAATTATTCATTTTCAAAACCTTACATATCATGTTCTTGACTCAATTCATTTCCTTATTTATTTTGCTTTAACATACTTGTCCTTTCCATTAGTCAACCATTCTAAATTGAATCTGACAAAAACATTTTCAGTATAATTATCTTTTTCAAAAAACAATCCGATATCTCCGTTTGCCAATATACAAAGCGATGAATATGCCGAACTTCCTGCATATATTGTTTTTCCTTCCGACCATCTATTCCCTTCATCATAACTTATTCTTACTGTCAAATTCATTCTCTGATCTTTCATTTTTGCATTCGAAAATAAAAGTCTGTTTTTATCTGCTCCGTCTTTTTTCGATGAGTATCTTATAATACTGCCATTACATCCAGGATCAATAAGTGATGAATCTGGTTTCGATAACCAACTCACACCTTCATTACTTGAGGTATGAACATAACGAAAGCCTTTATTATTCACTCTGCTATTAATCATCCATGTCCCATCCTCCAACTCCACTATTTTCGATTCATCTGCCGGTGCAATTGGAGTGTCTATCAATTGCCAACTTTTGCCATGATCGCTGCTACTAAAAACGAATAAACCTTTTTGTAGATTTACAAGGGTGTGCAATAATTTACCCGACCTGGTTTGTGTTCCTCCACCCGAAGTGATAAATTTGAAATCCTTAAACCATTCCGGTTTTGTAATTTGTGAAGTAATATCAACAGGAAATGACCACGTTTTGCCATGATCACTACTCTTTATCACTTTTAAATAGTAAACATCCTTTTCTGCTTCATGGTCCATAAAATTAAAGAACAGAAAAATTTCTCCTGTCACCCTATCCACAATCATCGAAGGGTCTGAGGCTGATTTGCCAAAAGGATAATCAACCACAGTTTCTATCTCCGACCACGAATTTCCGTTATCCATACTTCTTCGAATAACAATATTGATATCCTTATTCCATTTCAAATCTCCACACGAGGGTTTTCGTTCATCAATTGCCGATATTAAATCACCATTTAGAGCTGTAACAATAGAAGGTATCCGATAACATGAAACACTATCCCGCATTTTCGAATTGAATAAACTTTTAAATTCAATCAATTCTGCATTAATTATTTCACTCTGCGAATAAGTATATGTTGAAATTTGAACAAGAAATATTACAAGAAGTAACTTCTTTGTCTCCAAAAAATAATTTGCAATCAACCTCCAATGTGCTTTCATTTCATAATTCTATTTAAAATCGAATTCTTTCCAAAATTACAATTAATACGATTCAAACCCATTAAAATGCATAATTCACAAAAATCTTAAATCTCAAATCCTAAATCTTAAATTAAATCATCAACCCCTTTATCCCTTTTAAATCAGCTTTTCCACTTTTCAAAAAAGCATAAGTTAACTTATCCACTTTACAGTCGACAAAATTAATCCCTTTCAAACTCTTATTCTTGAAAAAAGTATTCGAAAGCATTGCGTTTTTGAAAGTCACTCTTGTAAATGCACAATTTTCAAAATGGCAATCTTCTAATTTGCCTTCGAAAACAAGGTCAACAAGATGCATTGTATGAAATGAAGTACGATTCCAAACAGCATTTGACAATGGATTATTCTGCAATCCACCAGACTTAAACACGCTTTCCGTAAAATTAGCTCCCGCAAAATCGCAACCCATTACATAACTCCCCGAAAATTCTGTAGCTTTAAGTGAGCAGTCCCTAAATAGATTATTCAATAAGTGAGAATTATGAATATGGCTACCACTAAGGTCTGAACCTGAGAAGTTGCAGCCGTCAACATTATTGTTTTTCAAATGAAGCCCCGACATATCTGATCCAACAAACAAACAGTGCCGCATATTAGATGAACTGAATTTTTCATGCAAATTTTTCAAACCCGAAAAGTCAGCGTCTATCAGGTTCCAATGCGACATATCCCAACTAAGCTTTTTTTTCAGTTTCCCTATCGACAATTCTTCCGGTATTTCCTCCAAAGATTCAATCGGAGCCATTTCAGTGACTGTTGATTGAAAGTTCTCTGAAAAATAGTTAAGGTCAACACCCAAAATTTCCGCCAGACGGTTAAAAGTAACAATGTCTGGCATCGATTCCCCGCGTTCCCATTTTCCCACTGCCTGCGAACTGATGAATATTCGCTCCGCAAGTTCAGCTTGCGAAATATGTATTTTCTTTCTTGCTTCGACAATTTTATTGCCAATCATTTTAGTGTTTATCATAGTTTCTGTTTTTTTTCGACACTGCAAAGATATACTGTTAAACAACCATAATGATTAAAATATCAGAAACATTTAGTTGTAAATTAGTTCTTTATTGTTGTTATTCAACAACAGAATGTTGTATTTTGCAGATTGCATGTCATTCTGAAAAACAAAGCCTTTGAATGATTGAATCACTGTCAAACATTATCATTTACAATCATTATAAAAATTAAGCCAAAAAATACATAAAACCGTTTCAAAAATATCTTCCTCAAATCTCCAAATCACTTTTCCATATTATTAACTATTAATTATTCATTATTAATTTCACCCACATTTGTCCATGTATTAACCCCTATAAAACTGGACTATTTTTCAGTTGATTATTAAATGAATTTA
>JBAWXL010000291.1:0-5545 GCA_037144095.1 Bacteroidota bacterium | reverse complement strand
CGACTGGGAAGACCGCCTGTTTTTTGCATCCGACTATTTTGAACAGATTTATGGCTATGCGATGATTTTGATTCGTAAAGGGAAAGCTTATGTATGCGACATGACGGCGGAGGAGATCAGCGAAACCCGCGGCACACCAACACGCCCGGGAAAAGAGAGCCCCTTCCGGAGCCGTTCTGTGGAAGAGAATGTGGAGTTATTCACCCGGATGCGAGCCGGTGAATTCCCTGACGGGAGCAGGGTACTGCGGGCCCTGATCGACATGGCCTCCCCTAACATGCACATGCGCGACCCAATAATCTACCGAATTATACATTCTGAACATCATCGCACAGGTGACAAATGGTGCATATATCCAATGTATGATTTTGCTCATGGTCAAAGCGATTCCCTCGAAAAAATCACCCATTCTATTTGTACTTTAGAATTTGAAGTACATCGTCCGCTCTATGATTGGTTCATTCGTGAATTGGAAATTTATTCCCCTCAACAAATTGAGTTTGCCCGCCTGAACTTGAGTTATACCGTAATGAGTAAACGGAAACTTCTTGAATTGGTTAAAAATAATTATGTAAATGGATGGGACGATCCTCGTATGCCTACCATTTGCGGACTACGCAGAGCAGGATATACACCTGAGTCTATCCGAAATTTTGCTGAAATAATCGGTGTTGCCAGACGCGATAATATTATTGATGTTGCCCTTTTGGAACATTGCATAAGAGAAGACCTCAACAAAAAGGCTGCAAGAGTAATGTCTGTGATGAATCCTTTGAAAGTTATCATTACAAATTATCCAGAAGATCAAACTGAAGAACTTGATGCCATTAATAATCCTGAAGACGCTTCAATGGGTACTCGAAAAGTTCCTTTTTCAAGAGAAATATATATTGAGCGCGATGACTTTATGGAAGATGCACCCAAGAAGTACTACCGTTTGGCTCCTGGCAAAGAAGTTAGGCTTCGTTATGCCTATTATATCACCTGCAACGAAGTGATTAAAGACCCTGCCACAAATGAAGTCATCGAATTACATTGTACGCTTGACCCACTTACAAAAGGAGGTTCATCGCCTGATGGTCGCAAAGTTCAGGGAACCATTCATTGGGTTTCTGTGCAACACGCTAAACAAATTCAGGTAAATCTTTATGAACGTTTATTCACTAAAGAAAATCCTGATGATTTAGCTGAAGGAGAAGACTTCAAAATAAATTTAAATCCAAATTCATTAAAAGTGGTTAAAGCTTTTGCAGAACCTTATTTGGGCATGAATGCTGTTTCGGGAAATAAATTTCAATTTGAACGCATTGGATATTTTTGTGTTGATTATAATTCCACCCCTGAAAACCCCATATTTAACCGGACTGTAACCTTAAAAGACTCGTGGAGTAAAATGATGAAAAGCTAAATTTCATAGGTATTTAAGGTCAAATCTAAAAAAGGAAACATTTATTGATAATGCTTCCTTTTATTTTTTTACTTTTGACGCAAAATTAATGACCTATTGAATGAAACCTCAATTTGATCCTCGAAAGAATTACGAGACAAGTAAAAAAGCCGTTGGCTATGTCGCTCGTAAAAATGCCACTCAACAAACTTACAACGACTTAGGCTTTATGTCGGGACTTGAAGTGCATCAGCAACTCAAAACCCATCATAAGCTTTTTTGCTCTTGCCCTGCAGGAGTCTACCACAAACATTCGAAATATGATGCAGAAGTCATTCGCCATATGCGGCCTACTCTAAGCGAGTTGGGAGAATATGACGGAACGGCTCTTATGGAGTTTAAAACTCGTAAAAACATCATCTACAGGTTGAAAAACGAAACCACCTGTACGTATGAAGTTGACGATACTCCTCCATTTCCACTCGATCGCGAAGCATTGGAGTATGCAATTGAAATCTCTTTACTTTCAAAACTTAATATCGTAGGAGAAGTACATATTACCCGCAAGCAATACCTCGATGGCAGCATTCCTACCGGTTTTCAAAGGACGGGAATTATTGGTGTGGAAGGAGAAATTTATATTAAGGACAGACCCATTCGTTTAATTCAACTAAGCCTTGAAGAAGATTCCTGCCGAGAAATTTCTGATCAGGGGCATGTGAGAATTTATAATACCGACCGCCTGGGAATGCCCCTTATCGAAACCGTTACTTATCCCGATATGAAAAATCCTGATGAAGTGATGGAAGCTTGTAATTATATTCGTTTTCTGAATCGCAGTACCGGAAAAGTCAGAACAGGTATAGGTGCAGGCAGACAAGATGTGAATGTAAGTTGTAAGGGCGGTACCCGCGTTGAAATAAAAGGGGTCGCTCACACCCGATGGATACCCGAACTCACCCACAATGAAGTGTTTCGTCAATGGGCAATGCTGTTGATTCGCGATAGGCTTAAAGAATTGGTACATGTTCCTGAAATGTGGAAAATCAATTACGAATATCTCGATTTCGATGCCTTTGAAATGAATTGGGAACCCCTTAAAGTTGCAAAAGAAAACAAACAAAAACTTATTGCTGTGAATTTGCCTTATTTTAAAGGTATTCTTTCTCATTTCACACAACCCGATAAAATATTTGCCAACGAAATAAGCGACCGTTTGAAGGTTATTGCTTGTTTGGAGAAACCCAACATGCTACATTCGGAACAATTTAAACCCGTCATTACAGCAGATGATTTCGAAATAATAGCTTCTATTCTGAAAGCAAAAGAACAGGATGCGCAAATCGTTATCTGGGGTCATGAAGCTGATATGGCAACCGCTCTCGAAACTATTGAAGAACGTTGCAAAATGGCTTTTAACGGAGTTCCGAACGAAACCCGTAAATCTTTTGAAGACGGAACAACGATATTCGAAAGAGTGTTGCCAGGTGCCGACCGCATGTATCCCGATACCGACTCTGCTCCTATTCCTTTGGAAGATGAATATATTGATGAACTTCGCAAACGTTTGCCTGACGAAGTAATGAGTCGCTATCATCAAATGAAAGAATGGAATATACCTGAAGATACTTATATTTACATTTTCAAAAGAAATCTTTTCCCCGTAATCAAACGCATCATTACTGAGCTTAAACTTAATCCTTCTTTTGTTGGAACCTTTTTCGGGCATAACCTTAAACATGTAGAAGGGCAATACACTTGTCCCTCCGAATTTAACTACGAGATTATGTATGCAATGTTTAAATATTTAAACCAGGAAAAAATAGAGGTAGAAATTGCACGCAAAATGATTCCCGTCATATACGAACATCCTAAAATGGATTTCGAATCGGTGCTTACCAGCATTAATTTTAAACCGTATACTTTAGATAAAATACTTTCAAACCTTAATTTTTTAAAAGAAAAATTCAAATCTATCCGCTGGGGAAAAGATGAAGCAGACGAAACCAATTGGATATTGGGTCAGTTGCGCCCCGTGGCTTTAGGAAACATTTCTTTAAAAGACTTAAGAACTGCCATCGAAAAACCGATTAAACCAACTAAAAAAACATCACGATAATGAGCGAAGATATTTTTCAGGGCTATAAAGGACAAGCTCTCGAAACACTAAAATTGTACAATGTACGCGTTTGGGGACAGGCAACAGTGAACACTACCCGCGGGGTTTTCAACGGCACCATTCTTCCCCGTTCGGAAAACGACGACGACCTTCATATTGTGATGAAAATTCCCACCGGTTACAATGTGGGCATCGACATTCGTAATATTGTTGAGATGAAAGAAACCGGCTATAAAAAAGCCAATTATAAAATTCCCGAAAAAGAATTTCCACAACGCCCGGGCTTGCCTAAAGTTAAACTTATTGGCACCGGGGGCACCATTGCTTCTCGTCTCGACTATCGTACAGGTGCTGTTATCCCAGCTTTTTCTCCCGGCGAACTCTACGGAGCCGTTCCCGAATTAGCCGATATTTGTAACCTCACCACCGAAAAGGTGTTTGCTGTATTTAGCGAAAACATGGGTCCCGAACAATATAAAAAGTTAGCTATTGCCATTGGAAAAGAAATTGCAAACGGAGTAGAAGGCATTGTGATTGGTCACGGAACCGACACCCTTCACCACACGGCTGCTGCGCTTACTTATATGGTGCAAAATTCTCCCGTTCCTATCGTGCTGGTAGGTTCCCAACGTTCGTCCGACCGCCCCAGCTCCGATGCTGCTTTGAACCTGATGCACGCTACCACCGCTGCCGGACATGGCGACATTGCCGAAGTGATGGTATGTATGTTTGGACCTACTTCGGATGAATACGGATTACTTCATCGTGGCACACGGGTTCGCAAGATGCATTCAAGTTATCGTTCTACTTTTCGCACCATTGGCGATACGCCACTTGCCACAGTTACCCGCAAAGGAGTTGTTCCCATTAAAACCGAATATAATCACCGTCGCAAAGACCGCAACGTTACCATTTTGCCTTATTTCGAAGAAAAAGTTTCTATCGTTTATTATTATCCCAATATGCAGCCCGACATCATCGATTCGTTGGTGGACAATGGATATAAAGGCATAGTGATTGCCGGCACCGGCCTGGGACACGTGAACAAAGCCATCTACCCAGCCATCGAAAGGGCGGCAGCCAAAGGAGTACACATTTATATGACCGTGCAAACCCTTTGGGGATATGTGCACATGTTTGTATATGATACAGGAAGAGACCTTATGGCAAAAGGCATAGTGCCTGCCGGTAATATGTTGCCCGAAGCGGCTTACATTAAACTCGGATGGGTGTTAGGACAAACCAACGATCCCGTTAAGGTGAGAGAAATGATGCTCACCCCTATCAACGACGAAACCACTCCACGCGAACCCTACAATGGCTACCTGATTTATCAGGGAGGCGTGAAGGAAGTGGAAGATTTTATCAGGAAAGTGCATAAATAGGCTATTAGCTTTTTAGACTTTTAGGTTTTTAGGAAGAGAAAAGGCCCAAGACCCAAATCTAAAATTTCAAGCCCCATAGGTGGTAAACCCGGTATTTCGTTGCCGTTCGACTTTAGTCAACGGTTAATATATCTATAGGATTAATAGGCTTTTGCCCCCTCATTGTTCATTCTCCCCCCGGCCCCAAGCGGAGTCGAGGGGCTGAAGGGTCGAAGGGGCAATTCTCTTTATCCTAAGAGACGACAAAATAATTTTTATCCTAAGCTTGTTATTTTCTCTGCCAAGTTAATTTGCCATTTAATTCAGACTAAATGTATTTTTTAATGATTTCAAATGGGTATAGTAACAGAAAACATCGTTTTTAAACCAAAAAAACTAAACATATAAACATTATTCTTTGAAAGATTTAATTTGTTTTTCGCCGGTCAGATTTCAGGCTAAGGAAACAAAGCATCATTTTTCCCTTCCCGCAAGAAGTAAATGAAAGGGCTCGTTTCCGAAAGCATATTTTAACAAAAAATATAGTTTTGCCTAATTCGTATATACGAATTGCATCAAAGTACCTACTTTGCCCTAATTCGTAGGTACGAATTGCATCGTTGTAGCTACTTTGCCCTAATTCGTAGGTACGAATTGCATCATTGTAGCTACTTT
>JBAWXL010000290.1:0-5548 GCA_037144095.1 Bacteroidota bacterium | reverse complement strand
TTCTTTTTATTACTTTGAGTTTGCTGATGAGCGCTCAAATGATTGCAGGCGTTATAAATGTACCTGCATTAAGGCAAAATGGTCAGACATGGAGTAGTCAAACATTAGGGACTTGCACTGGGTGTACGGTCGGAAGTGATGGCTGTGCGGTTACTTGTGTAGCAATGTTGATGAAGACAAATGGTGTAAATATCGACCCAGATGGATTAAATCAGTATTTGAAAAATAGTAGTGGATATGATTATAATTCGAGCGGATGCCCAGGATATTGTTTAATAAAGTGGGATGTGCCTGTTAAATATGCAGGATGTAACATGACCTATTCGAGTTTATCAACGACATTTAGCTTGGGTACTGTTAAAAGTGAAATTGATAATGGGAATCCTATTATACTTCAAACAAAAGTTGGAAGCTCTTTGCATTTTGTAGTGATAAAAGGTTACAATGGCAGTGGAGCATCAGCCAGCGACTATGTTGTGGTCGATCCACTTAAAACAGGAGATCAGATTTTGACGAATTATTCTACAGATGGAATTAGGATTTATCGCAATGTGTCACAGCAAACATCTGCAACTTGTACTTTTAATGTATCTGTTGAGAGTGCAGCACAAACAGCATTGAGTCAAGGTTGGAAATTTTGGCAAATGACCAACTCAAATTTCTATCATATTTATGGAACGGTTTCAAATTTGAGTGTAGGTTCTAATTACGCAATTTGGTTGGCAAACGAAAGCGGTACACCTCTTGCTCAAATAATGGGCAATCAATCTGCATCCAGTTTTGATTTTGCTTTACAGGCTAATTCACCTTACAATGATGGCTCAAAATATACATTTCTTCTTTGTCCTCAAGGTGTAAATACCACAATCTGGACAAAATCCCCTTGGTTTTATATGAGTGCATTACCCACATTGTCAATATCTGTTACGCCAACACTTCTATCTGTTGGTCAGCAAGCAACGGTTAATTGGTCGGTTGATGGAGGTATCACGTCTCTGTCAGATGGCGGCTGGACAAATAATATCCAATTGCAGTGGTATCAAAATAATGCAGCGTTAACAAACTTGGCAATGACACCTGTCGCAAATCATACATATAGTTTTACAGTGCCTGCAACGATTTCGGGAGCCTCTGTTCCTGGCTGTCAGTTTAAAATATCGGGTTCTAATCCTGATAATTCGTCCATCAAAGCAGGATATGTATCCAAATTCTCAAATGAATTTTGTGTTGACAATGGTAGTGCTGTTAAAGAAACCTCTGCAAAAGGACTAATAGTTTATCCTACACTAACCAGAGACAAGATAACAGTAGAGTGTGGAGAGTTGACGAATCAATGTGTCTTAACAATTACTACACTCAATGGGCGTGAAGTCTTAACTCAGCGTCTAACGAATAGTAAAACCCAGATTGACCTCCGCCGTCTAACAAACGGCGCATACTTAGTGAAGCTGCAAAATGGCAAATCTGTTCAAGTGAAATCTATTGTCAAAAAATAATAAAGCAAACAAATGAAAAAGCTATTGTCAATTTTAGTCCTTACACTGCTATCAAATATAGTTGTTGCACAAGTGTCGAAAACTATAAATGTTCCCACAGCGGGCACTCTTGCTAGTTTGCTTACTAAAGAAGAGAAATCAACCATTACGGATTTAACTGTTACTGGTAATATCGATGCCCGAGATTTTAGATGTATGAGAGATGAGTTGTTAGTATTATCATCAATAGATTTGAGTGCTATATTAATTCAGGAATATAACGGAAGTTTTGGAACATTATCAGGATATAATAAATATTCAAAGAATGAATTATCAAAAAGAGCATTCTATCAAAAAAGAAACTTTTTTTCAATCACACTACCTTCAACACTCATATCTATCGGTGATGAGTCATTTTATAATTGTGGACTCACATGTAATATAAAATTCCCAGAAACATTATTGAATATTGGTGCTAATGCATTTGCGTGGTCATCTATTTTTGGTAATATTGTGATACCAAACTCCGTATATACTATTGGAAATAGAGCTTTCTTCAATTGTGTTAATGTTAAAGGTAGTTTGACTATTGGAAACTCAGTAACTTCGGTTTCAAATGAAGCATTTGCAAACTGTACTGAGCTTTCAGGTTGTTTAACTTTAGGTTCAGCAATTCTCACAATAGGTGATAATGCTTTTCAAAATTGTTCTAAAATCAAGACAATTGTTAGTTTAAATCCTAACCCCCCAGTATTAAATACTATCGACTTTGCTAATCCTACAGTCTATATTCCACTTGGCACAAATGGTTATTATAATTACAATCAGTATACATATGCTAACAAGTGGAATACATTTAATATTGTGGCTTTAACAAACAATGTAACAATTACCAATTCAGTCGCTGGGAAATTATATGAGTCAATAGCAAATGCAGGGTATAATTCAACATTATTGGCCGATTTAAAAATAATAGGTGTAATTGATGCCAGAGATTTTAAATATTTAGCTTATGATATGCCTAATCTCTGTAAACTCGATTTAAGTGAAGTCTCAATAGATGCCTACACTGGATATGGAGGTGTGATAAGTCCGTATGCAAGAGTAGCATATTCAGCAGATGCTATCCCAGACTATACTTTCTATGATATTAACAATAATAGTTATGGGGGACCAAAGCTATCTTTAACTTCCGTAAAACTTCCATCAACTTTAAAATCTATCGGAAATAGTGCATTTTATGGTTGTAATTTAAAAGGTACTTTAGTTATACCAAATACAGTAAAAAGTATTGGGAGCGGAGCCTTCTCTAGTTGCAAAAGTCTTACTGGCGATTTATTAATTCCAAAATCTGTAACCTTTATAGGAAGTAGTGCATTCTATGATTGTATTGGTTTAAATGGAAATTTGGTTCTTTCAGATTCAATAAAAACAATAAATGAAGGAACTTTTTCCAATTGTTCTGGTTTAATCGGAAAATTATCATTGCCAAATGTTGTATCGATAGGAGACAATGCTTTTAGCAATTGTAGTAGTTTTAATGATAGCTTAATTCTTTCTGATTCTTTAAAAAAAATTGGAGTGTATGCTTTTCAAAACTGTAAAAGTATTACAAATAAGATTGTTTTACCTGACTTAATTCAGAGCATTGGGGATGGAGCATTTATGCAATGTGAAAGTTTAAAAGGCTCTTTATCAATACCCAATTATTTAAGTTCAATTGGGTTGGGTGCTTTTAGTTTATGTAGCGGAATTACTGATTTTATTGTGGCTGATACAAATAACTATTATTCATCTGATAAAAATGGTGTTTTGTTTAATAAGAACAAAACAGTTTTGATCCAATATCCTAATAATAAAAATGAAAATTATGTGATTCCTGAGGGTGTCCAAGTTATCAGCAACTGGGCTTTTTTTAATTGTAAAAAGCTGACCTCGGTTGATCTGCCTGTAAATTTGAAAACGATTTCTTATGGTGCGTTTGCAGGATGTTCTGGATTAAAGAAACTAAAATATCCTGATTCATTATTAACAATATCAGCATTTGCCTTCAGTGAATGCGTAAATATCTGTGACACATTGATTTTACCAAATGGATTAAAAAATATTGGGGCTTCTGCATTTTATAATTGTGGTAAGATAAATTATGTGTCATTGCCATCAACAATTGAAGATATACCTAGTATGTGTTTTGCCGATTGTGCAAATCTAACAAAAGTAATACTTCCTTTATCATTAAAAACTATTGGTGAAGCAGCATTTACCCGTTGCTATGGATTAAAGTCTATTTATTGTTCAACGTCAATTCCACCTGTGATTACAGTAACTTCTTTCTCTATGGTCACTCCAAAATATATTTTTGTTCCTCAATTAAATCTTGATAATTATAAAAATGCAAATTATTGGAAAGATTTTCCAATAACAGCAGAAAAAAGAGTGACTATTTTAAATAATACTGCTGGAGGGTTAGCATCTGCAATATTATTGGGAGGAAATGGCCCATTATCTTCAATTACTCATCTAACTGTGTCAGGAGGTCTGAATAGCATAGACATTACTCAAATCAAGAATAATATGACAATACTCTCTGAAATTGACATATCACAATCGACCTTATCAAATAATATATTGCCTGATAATTCTTTTCAGAATAAAACTTCATTAACGACAATAAAACTTCCGAATAATCTTTTACAGATAGGAAATTCAGCTTTTTCGGGTTGTACTTCTTTGGTTGAAATATTCCCATTACCATCTACACTTGTTTCAATAGGAGATCTTGCATATAATGGTTGTATTGGTGTAAAATCAAATTTTACTTTTCCGAATACAGTAACAAATATAGGAAAGTCTGCTTTTTACGGATGCAGTGGGTTAAGTGGAGATTTAAATTTACCATCTGGTCTAATGACTGTAAACGAAAAAGTGTTCTATGGCTGTTCTGGTGTTTTCGGAAATGTTACGTTCCCAAATTCAATAAGTTCAATAGGCAACTATGCTTTTTATAACTGTATTAATTTATCAGGAGAATTAAAATTACCCAGTAATATTAGTAAAATAGGTTCTTTTGCTTTTTATAACTGTCTGGGTTTAAATGGTAGCCTAAATATACCAATTTTAGTTACTGAAATTGGAGAAAGTGCTTTTTTCAATTGTAAAGGATTTACAGGGGATTTATTTATTCCAAATTCTGTCGTTTCTTTGGGTGCAAGTGCCTTTAATGATTGTATTAATTTTACAGGAAAACTTGTAATATCTAATAAGCTGACGACTTTGCCAAATTCAACCTTCTCTGGTTGTACTGGAATTAAAGACTCATTATTTATTCCTACATCGGTAACAAGCATTGGTAGTTCAGTTTTCAAAGGTTGTTATCATGTGTCTTATCTAAATATTAATTCAAATATGACAAATATAGGTGATTATGCATTCTCGGAATGTTCAAATATAAATAAAATTGATATTCTTAGTTATGTTCCACCATTAATTTATTTGAATACGTTCAGTGATGTAAATAAAGAATTGTGTCTATTAAATGTTCCTTGGGGTACTGCGTTAAATTACCAAACAACAAACTATTGGAGTGATTTTATTTTTGTGGGAGAAAAAAACTTTGATACACCTACTGGGGTATATTTGCTTACAAATAGAGAGATGAAAGTGTATCCTGCAAAATCTGGTGTTGTTGTCGAGAGTGTTTCATCGGGTGATCTTGTCGAGATGTTCACTATTACTGGATTAAAAGTTAATTCAGTACGTTCAGCAGGTGAGAAGATTTTCTTCCCTGCAAAATCTGGCAATACCTATTTGGTGAAAACTGCTTCAAAAACTATGAAGGTTGTTTTGTAGGATGGCTCTTTAGTTCATATCACTTGAACTAACTAAATCTTTTTCTCCTCTTAGCGCATGTTTAGCGCAGCGTAACTTGTGCTTTTTGTTTAAACAGTCTGTGACTGTTTTTGAAGTTGCAAACTTCACGTTTATTAAAGTTTATGGCACGGTATAATGATGATATAGTCAAGGCGGATTTTCGATAATCCGCCTTTTCTATTCTTGTGCATATTTCTTCTTTT
>JBAWXL010000289.1:0-5581 GCA_037144095.1 Bacteroidota bacterium | reverse complement strand
TTTTTGTGTTGTTTTTATACCTCAAAAATGGTCAACGTATTTCAGGCCTAGACACATTATCAATTGTCCATTGTCAATTGTCCATTGTCAACTGTCCACTGTCAATTGTCCATTGTTTTCGGCAACTTGAAGCTAAACGTGCTTCCTTCTCCCTGTCTGCTTTTTACAGAAATTTCGCCATGATTGCATTCGATAAATTCTTTACAAATTATCAAACCTAAGCCGCTGCCTTCTTCGTTTTTGGTTCCTTTGGTAGTTTGCGTAGTAGCAATTGAAAACAAATTTGTTAGCCTGGTTTCATTTATACCCACCCCTGAGTCTTTTATCGAGATTTCGACATGAGTTTCATCCGATCTTGCAGCCACTGAAATGATGCCGTTTTCGTGAGTAAACTTAATGGCATTCGAAAGCAAATTAAGGATTACGGTTTGCAACATCATTTGATCTGCAAACACATACAGGCTATCTTCAATAGAAGTTTCAATTTGAATATTCTTGTTTTCGGCTGAAGCTTTGGAATGGCTGATTATTTTTTCGACCAAATACTGTAAAGGTATTTTTTCGGGATTAAAACCTAAAGTCCCTCTTTGCGATTTCGACCACAACAAAAGATTTTCGAGCAGATTGTATAAATTTATTGACGCATCGGGAAGATTGATCAGGCTTTCTAGCAACTCTTCTTTGCTAAGTCCCGGAAATTGTAAAATGATTTGCTGCAATAAAAACTTCAGGGCAAATGCAGGGTTTTTCAGGTCGTGAGCAATGATAGAGAAAAACTTGTCTTTAGTTGCATTCAGCTCAACTAACTTTTCTCTTGATTTTTTTAGTTCTATATGAGTGCCCACCCGCGAAATAAGTTCGGCGGTGTTGAAGGGTTTTGTAATATAATCGACAGCCCCATATTCGAAACCCCTCACAATGTTTTCGGGATCGGAAATGGCGGTGAGGAAAATCACCGGAATGTCTTTGGTTTTTTCATCTAATTTGAGCAACTCACACACTTCAAATCCATTCATTTCGGGCATTTGAATATCGAGCAAAATCAAATCGGGGGTTTTCACATTCACCGACTGTAAAGCATGTTCGCCTGAAGTTGAAATGCTGATGTTATATCCTTTTTCGTAAAGAATGTTTCCTAACACCTGAATGTTTTGTGGTGTGTCGTCGACAATCAGAATTAAAGCTTTTTCAATAGTTACCATAATTTATTCTTTTATAAACTCGTCTAACTTCTTCAATGTAATGACTATATTATCAAAATCAAACATTTGAATACTTTCTGTCAATTGTTGGCAAAATGATTCAATTTCACGATGTTGATATGGCTGATTGAATTTTGATAAACCTTTAACAAAACCAATGATTTCGTCAATATTAAGGGTTTGCAATAGTTTTTCGATTTGGGGCAAAATAGCTTCACGAGCGGCTGCTTTGATTTCCATTGATAAACTTTTCGGTGTTTTAGTTTGAACAATAGTTTTATCGGGTTTCGCTTCCTCAACATCTGAACTTTCATAAGGCAAATACTTTATCAGCATTTCTAATAATTCATACTTATAAATGGGTTTAATGAGAAAATCATCAGCAACCTTTTCGAATTGGTCTTTTTGTTTTTTCATGCCCGAGGCCGTTAAGGCAATCACAGGTATATCCTTCAAATGCAAATCATTTTTAATGATGTTGGTGGCGGTATAACCATCCATGACGGGCATTTGCATGTCCATCAAAATCAAATCGGGCTTATGCTGACGGGCAGCTAAAATACATTCTTCTCCGTTTTCGGTTTCAATAATGCTGATGTTAAATGTTTCGAGATAACCCTTCACTACTAAGCGATTCGAAAGGTTATCTTCAGCCATCAGCAAAAGAGGATTTTTGAATTTTATGCCCGATAATGATTTATTCACTTTAATCCCGTTTTCGTGCAAAGATGCAATTTCAATATCGAAAAGCTTAACATGAAATGCTGAGCCTTTTCCTTTTTCGCTTTCGACACTTATGGTGCCTCCCAACAATTCGACCAGACATTTGGTGATGCTCAAACCCAAACCTGTGCCTCCGTATTTGCTCCTGTTTATTTGTTCAATCTGAAAAAACGGCTCGAAAATAGCATCAAACTCAATCTCAGGAATTCCAATTCCTGTGTCTTTAACTGTAATTTCTACATCCACTTTACTACCTTCTTCTTGTTTAGGAATAATATTTACCACCACACCTACGCTACCATGTTGGGTGAATTTGATGGCATTTCCAATCAGATTAAACAATATCTGCCTGAGATATTTTCCATCTAAAATTAGGGTGTCAGGAATATAATCAGAAATCTGAATATGAATCTTCAGCTTTTTCTCTTTTAGCTTTAAAGTGAAAACCGACTGAACTTCTTTAATGATGTTTTTAATATTCACAGGCGAATACTGTATCATCATTCGTCCTGCTTCTACTTTTGAAAGATCAAGCACATCGTTAATGAGAGAAAGCAACACATTGCTGCTTTGAATAATGTTGTCGAGATATTCGCTAAACAGTTTTTGTCCTTCGGTTTTTTCTTTGAGAATGCTCGAAAACCCAATGATGGCATTTAGGGGAGTGCGAATTTCGTGACTCATATTTGCCAGAAATTCACTCTTCATCCGATTTGCCGATTCGGCAACTTCTTTTGCTGTAATGAGTTCTTTTTCTGATTTCCGAAGTTCTTCAGTTCTAATGGAAACCAATTCTTCAAGCTTCTCGCGATGAGTTTCTAATTCTTTTTCTACTTTAATTCGATCGGTGATGTCGCGAATCAAACCTAATGTTCCTTGCACTTCTCCATCATGTATTATCAGGCTTGATGACAAATCAGCATAAAAGTTTTCGCCTCCTTTGCGAATCGCTTTAATGAGAATATTTTTAGATGGGGTTCCTCCTTGAATTGAATGCTGGAAAACATCAAAAAGTCGAATCTCTTCCTCTTTACTCAAATAATTTCCAAAGAATTCACCAATCATTTTCTCCCATTTATAGCCAAAAACATGCAAGGAAGCAGGAGAAATATAAGTAATGATTCCTTTATTATCAGTTACAAAAATAACATCCGTTAAGTTTTCAGCAATCGAACGAAACTTAGCTTCACTTTCTTTCAACTCTTGTTCGGCTTTCTTTTGCTCAGTGATTTCGTTTGCCATAATCAACAAATAAGCTTTGCCCACAATATTCACTTGCTCAACCGAGATAAGCATTATGCCTTGAGTTCCATCTTTCTTATTTATTTCTACTTCAAAATTGCGAACATTTCCTATTTCAAAGAGTATTTTTTTCATTAGTTGACGAATATCCTTGTTCGTCCATAAATTAATGTCGCGAAAGGTCTTCCCAATAACTTCTGAACGGCTATAACCTGTTACATCGCAAAAAGCATTGTTAACCTCAACCCACTTTTCGGTTTCAACATCTGTAATGCTAAAAGGAACTGGACTTGATTGAAATGTTGTTGAAAACAGTCTTTCACTATCTTTCAAGGCTTCCTCTACCCTTTTTCTCTCAGAAATATCCTGAATAGTGGTAATTAAATAGTGGGGATTTCCTGCTTTGTCTCTTTGCAATACAGTGCTAATGTCAGCCCAAATAAAATGCCCATCTTTATGAATATATCTCTTTTCCCATCTATAAGAATTGGATTTCCCCGATAAAATTGAATTCATAAACCCAAGGTCTCTATCAACTTCATCAGGATGGGTGAGGTCTTGCCACTTCATAGTGGATAATTCTTCGTTCGAATATCCTATCATATCGCAATACGCCTTATTGGTTCTGATTTTCCCACTAAATTCTGTAATTGATTTCCCAACAGCAGCATGTTCAAATACATTTCTGAAATATTCTTCGCTTATAAGAAGTGCTTCTTCCGACTTTTTACGTTCAGTGATCACATCAAAAACTGCGACAAAGTACTCCTTTTCGGGGCTGTAAACCGAAAGCGAAAACCACATATCTAAAGCATGCACAAAGAACTCAAAATGCTCTGGAATACCCGTAGATGAAACTCTTCCATAGATTTCCAATAATTCTTTATCCGTTTCTCGAACCCCGGGGATGACCTCCGTAACTTTTCTTCCTTTCACGTTTTGCAAACCGGTTTGTTTTTCAAATGCAAGGTTCACGTCAATATAAATAAAATCAACAGCCACACCTTGTTCAAATATCATTTTGCAATAGGCAAAGCCATTCATCATATTATCGAACAACGAACGATATGTTTTTTCGTTTTCTTCAGCTCTCGATTTTGCAAACTGCAATTCTTTATTTTGAATTTCAATTTCTCTGTTTTTTAACTTCAGTTGAAGTTCTGTTATTTTTTGGTCTGAAATATCACGAGCAACCACTACCGAACCAATTATCTTTCCTTCTTTATAAATAGGTCCAAAATTATAGTTTCCAATCCAGGTTTCACCTGTAGTTTTTAGTCGAAGAGTGTATTCGGCATCTTTAACTTTTTCACCTCTTAAAGCTCTGGGCACTGCCCACATATCTTTTGGGGCAAGTTCACCATCAGGGAAATACACTTCTAATATGTTATGATAATCGGAAAGATTTTTAGCACACTGGGCTTTATTTTTAAACCGATGAAAACTTGCAAATGCTTCATTGAATTCAATGAATTCGCCTTCTGCATTAGAAATAAATACAGCATCAGTCATACTCTCTAACGCAGCCTTCATTTCCGTTTTACTTTCTCTAAGCTCTTCTTCTTTCTGCTTTAGTTCCGTAATATCTAAAATAACACTGCTTAATTTCAACAATTTTTCTTCTTCAAAAACCGGCGATATAAGTATTTGCACCCATTTGTATGTTCCATGCGAAGAAAGATATCTTAATTCAATTTTTTCTGATTTTTTGTTTTTGTTTAGATTTTCAAAAAGATTTGCAATTATATGCTTGTCATCCTTATGCACAAGATTCCTGAAATAATCGAAAGAAGGAACAGCTTCTTCTGGGTTTAAATCAAACATTTTAAAGGCATTTTCAGACCATGTGACTTTTCCCGAGTTTAAATCTAAATCCCAACTACAAATATTTCCAATTTCCTGAGCAAGTTTCAAAGCTGCTTCGCGTTCTTCTACTAATTCTTTTGCTTGAATTAATTCATGTTCGTAGTTCTTTTTACTAGTTACATCAGTGAAAATTACAGCAAAATAATCCTGTTTAGGAGAATAAGCTACAACATCATAATGCTTATTCAATTCCTGAGAATAACTTTCAAATTGCAATGATTTTCCGGTTTTACAAACCTTTCCATAGTTCTCTATCCAAACTTGTTCCGTATTAGGCATCACCTCTTTCACTGTCTTACCAATGATTGATTTAGCATCTAATCCTGTTAATTTCTCAAAGGCTTTATTCACCATAATAAAGCGATAATCAAGCGAATTCTGCTGGTTATCGTAAATCATTTCATGAAAAGCAAAACCTTGTTCCATGTTTTGAAACAATTGAACAAACTGTCTATCGCTTTCTTCCATTTTGTTTAACTCCATAATAAAATCCTTAGTAACCTGAGTTCGGGTTAAGCAAAAAGTCTGAGTTGAGATTCGAAAGCTTT
>JBAWXL010000288.1:0-5587 GCA_037144095.1 Bacteroidota bacterium | reverse complement strand
TTGTCAAATATTTGATATCAAACACTTAATAATCTATTTTAGATAAACTCTAGTATTTATAAAAAACCAAAAAAAATAAATTATGAGAAAGTACAAAAAAATTGCTTATGCATGTGTTATAATAATCTTTAGTTCTTGTTTACACTTACAAAAAAACGAATTAAAAGAACTTGTAGGAACGAACATTAATGATAAAAAGTTTCAAAGTTTTCTTAATAATCTAAATGAAAAACCGGTAATCAGTACGGTCTGTAAAGTGGATATTACCTACTATTATTCATTCCCTAAAAAAGGAATTTGTATTTCTATATTGAAGAGTAATGACAATATTGCAGCTATTTTTCTATATTCAGAAGGAGTTGATAATTACAGGCAATATCAAGGTCAACTACCAAATGAATTAGATTTTCAAAACTCAAGAAAGGAGGTAGAGTCTAAACTAGGCCCTCCAGATTCAGTTGAGATTGAGTCATTTTTAAATTACTTTTCCTGTAGTTGGAAAGATGGTACTGGTGTAACTTATAAAAACTGTGATGCAAGTGATATGAGCAATAAAATTAAAAGCATAACTATATCTACATTCAAATGAATTTATTTATTCCTCAACACATTAGTAAATAAATATTTAAATTTCAGATTATGCTTGTTGCACCAATGTGGATTGCTATTACAGTAGTTTTTATTATTATCGTTTTGTTTTTAGGTATGTTTAATGCTTTTCATAGGAAAGAAAAAGACCAACCACTTTATTTAGCTGGCAGGTTGGGTTGCTTTTTCACCTCCATAATTATCGCGGCATTACTTTACGGATTTATCTATATTATAGGTAGAGGTAATCATTTATTTTAGACATAAACACTAAACTCCAAAAATCCCCCCACTGGCGCAGATTTGTAATTTGTGCCAATAAAAAAAGACAAGCACGGGTTGCAAACCCGCCCTATCAGTGAAAATGATGAAACTGTTACTCGTTTGAGAATTTTAGACAAGAAATAACGACTTAAAAAAAAATCAATGTAAAGAAATTTATGAACGAATCAAAAAAAATAAAAATAGCAAAAGAGATTAAATTTAATTGCAAAATAATTATTTATTCTTTTATAATTGGAATTATTTCATATCCGCTTTTAGCTTTTTACGATGGAGGTTTTAAAGCTATAACTATGAGAAATAGTAGAATGGAATCAGGCATTGCCCCTACAGAAGCCTCATATTCTCTTTTTAAAGAAAAGCTTAAGGTATTTTCTGAAAATGTTTATATTTTAGGTGATAAAAATAATACACTTCAAAAACGAATGGCTTATGAGAATTGGAATGGTTTTGAACATAATTCATCTGATTCAATATTTAAAAAAATAAGCAAACAATATTTACTATTTGGCACAGTTTATCAAGTTTCAATGGGTGGTGAAAATCCTAATATAGGAGTTTTATATTACGATAATTATGGCACGCTAACAAACACTATTGAAAAGATATTTGGTCGATTTGGAATTTTACGTTCGTTTTGGATATTTTTAGTCTCATCAATAATTATTATTTCAGTTAGATATTTATTCATATTTACAAGAAAAACAATAAAATGGATAAACAGGTATTCGCAATGAAATATATAGTTGACTTAAAATCAAAACAAAATAAATATGAAACAAATAATTAACCAGATTGTCTCAAATAACACTGGCAAGGCCTTTATCGTCAAATGGGATTCAAAAGAACAAACAGCGTGGCTTGAAATTTCAGGGGCAGATATTATGGTTGGTAAAAATACTAAAACTGATGAGGAAGCAATTGATACTGCACAAATATTCATTGATTCACAACCAGAGTTGTATTAGATAGAAACACAAAGATGAAATACTTTTAACAACCATGTTATGAAAAAAAATCAATTTCTATTTCTCATTCTTATTATTTCTGTTTCGTGTAAGCAAGACAAGCCGAAACCAGTGGTTGTAAAAGAAGTTACGCCTCTTATTGAAGTCAAGAAGAAGGTTGTAATTAATGATACTATTTCAAAAGAAAAAAAGAATCAGACTGAAATAGAGAAAATTGATAATGAACTTAGTGTTGCTTTTGATAAATTAAACACTAATACTGATAGCATAGCTAAGTTATTTACAAAGCAACTCAAAAAAGCACTTTTAAAGGAGATAACATTCAATAATGCATTAACTGAATTATCCAAACGCATAAAAATCATTACGTCGTCTGACAATAAAATTATGTTTTATAGCTGGGATGATAAAACGGGAGGAACCTGGCATTCTATAAACTCTTTGGCTCAATATAAATCTGAAAATGGACAGGTACATGTTAAGCAATTAAATTCAAAGAATGAAGGTAATACAGGTGAATTTACTGATTGTTCAATATATCAAGTAAACAAATTATCCTTTGATGGCAAAGTGTTTTACCTTACAATGGGTTGGGGTACACATGGCTGTGGAAACCAACATGACATTGTTCAAGTGTTCAGAATCGTGAAAAGTAAACTTGTAAAATACAAATCTTTTTTTCCGAACAATAAGGATTTAGCAATTGAATACCCACGACAAGATAAATTAAATTTGAAATTTGATTCTAAAACAAATGAAATCTCATATAATGAATTTAAAGGAAAAGACCAATTATACGAACCCACTGGGAAAACAATAATACTTACACTCATAAATGGTGTTTTCAGAAGGAAATGACAGATTTTTTAGTTTTGACTCAATCATTGAAAATCACTAGATATAATAAACTAAGACCACTATGAAAATAAATCAATTCCTTTTTTTCATTCTTATTCTTTCTGTTTCGTGTAAGCAAGACAAGCCGAAACCAGTGGTTGTAAAAGAAGTTACGCCTCTTATTGAAGAAAAGAAGAAGGTTGTAATCAATGATACTATTTCAGGTTATATAAACCCGAAACTTGGTTTATATAGTTTTAAATTCATCACAGACACATTTTCTTTAAAAAAAATCAGAATTTATTTTGAAGCCAAATTGGTTCAAACTATAAAAACAAATAAAATGTGTGAGAACAACCAATTTAGTTTGATTGACTGGAACTTTGATGGTTATAAAGATATTTCAGTAATATCTAATTGTGGTTCGGGTGGTTGTGCTTACTGGATTTGGAATTACTCACCAAAACTAAAGAGATTCGTTTACAATTCAACTCTTTCTGATGTTTTAGGTTTGGAAATTGATTCTGTCTCGAAGTATATTGTTTTTCATTTTCGAAATGGTTGTCGATCAGAAAAATGGGACACAATGAAATATGTAAATAATAAATTGGTTTTTGTCAAGGGTTTATATAAAGAAAGAGGACCTGATGGAGCATCTATCACGAGTTCGAAGATGGTAAACAATAAAATTGTTACAATACCAAGATAGTTGCCATGGTTAATCACATTGAACCGCGTTGCGGTTCTGATTATATTCTATCATTAACTTCCATGCATTGACATACATGGTTAATCACATTGAACCGCGTTGCGGTTCCACATACAGTCGCACAACAAAACGCAGAACCCCGAAGGGGTTTAATTCGATTAACCACGGGTGATAACCCGTGGAGGAGAAGGGGTTGAACCTGATTAACCACGGGTAGCAACCCGTGGAGGGAGATAGGAGAGGTAAAGAAATCAAAAGAAAACCCGCTGCAAGTCAAAACTTACAGCGGGTTTCTTATATCTTAGAACCCCCTTTAGGGGGCAGGGGGTCTACATTCCAAAGCTAAACAACGCAATTTGACTGTAAATACTACTGATTAAACCAACCACCAGAATACCCAATGTACAAACTACTAAACTGAGTTTCAAAGGGAAATCGCTTTTTACAGTTTCGATAGGGTTTTCGCTTTTGTTCAGGAACATAGCTTTGATTACCAACAGGTAGTAATACAAGGATATGATAGTGTTCAACAAGGCGATAAATACCAATACATAATAGCCCTGGGCAGCTGCTGCCGAGAAAACGAAGAACTTGCTGAAGAAGCCTGCAAATGGTGGAATACCTGCCAGTGAAAACAAAGCCAGCATCATTACGAAGCTTAATCGTGGATTGGTTTGGTATAGGCCATTGTAATCGTCCATGCGAACTTTTCCGGTACGTTCTTCAATAACCGAAAGAACACCGAAGGCTGCCAGGTTAGAGAACATATACACCAATACATAGTAAACCAACGAAGCCATACCCATGGCACTACCGCTGATAACTGCCAACAGGATATAACCTGCTTGTGAAATAGACGAGAACGCTAAGAAACGTTTCAGGTTTTGTTGACGGATAGCAAACACATTAGCCACCGTAATACTTACTACAGCTAATCCGTACAGGATGGGTTGCCATTGAGCTACAAGGTTTCCGAATACTTTAATCAACAGGGTGAACAATACGAATACAGCAGCCCCTTTAGAAATAACCGAAAGATAGGATGTGATATTGGTTTGTGAGCCTTCATAAACGTCCGGTGTCCACAAGTGGAAAGGAACCAATGATATTTTGAAGAACAAACCTACTGAGAAGAACACAAACGCCATGATTTGAAGCGGTGTTCCGGTAATAAGCGTTGCTAAATCTGTGAAATAAAGCGTTCCGGTAGAACCATAGATTAATGACATACCGAAAACCGAGATGCTTGAAGCAAACACGGCAGAAAGAATATATTTTGCACCGGCTTCAGCCGATTTGCGGTTGTATTTATCAAAAGCAACAAGGGTAGCCATTGGAATAGAAGCAGTTTCGAGTCCGATAAAGAACATTAGGAAGTTACCCGACGAAATCATGAAATACATTCCCAACAAAGTAGAAAGCGTAAGGAAATAGAATTCACCACGTTTAATGCGGTTAGCATCTTCGTTCAGGAATTTGTGTGCCTGCATCAATACGATGATGGTACCCACATTCAGAATAGTTTTTACAACAGTCTGCATGGGTGTGTACTGAAACATTCCACCGGCAATATGAAATGCATCACGAGGAACACAGTTAAGCGCGGTATGTGCCACCAATAGAACTAATGCAATCGGTTGAAAATACTTCAAGGCCTTTTCTCCGGCAAATATATCGTAAATCAAAAGGAAAACCATCACTGCTAACAGTGAAAATTCTTCGCGCATCTGTAAAAAACTACTATAATCCATTATATGAGTTGAGTTGTTTAGTTGTTGATTTATTTGTTTTTAAGTCCCCTTTAGGGGATTTAGGGGCTTCTATTTAATCAATTGTCCGATAACAGGTAGAACACTGTTGTGAATCATTTCTGAAGCCCAGTAAGGTGCAGAACCGAGTGCGAACATAAAGAACAGCAGCGTTACCACAGAGATTCTTTCGAACCAGGTAGCATCAGTCAGGTGTTCGTGATGTGGATCCTGCATTTTGCCTAATAAGAATTTACCGACCATACGTAAAATATATACGGCAGTAATTACAATTGAGCTACAAGCCAAAATGGTCAATACACGGTGGAAAATATCGGTGTGTTCGAATGCTCCTACGAAAATAGTCATTTCAGCAACGAAGCCACTCAAACTTGGTAAACCCAATGAACCTAAACCGGCAATTACAAAACATACACCAAGGAAAGGCATAACTT
>JBAWXL010000287.1:0-5613 GCA_037144095.1 Bacteroidota bacterium | reverse complement strand
TAAAGGCAAAGGTATTCATTTCTATTTACCCATACAAATCGTTATAGAACCAAATCTGTTGATATGTTCATCTCATTATAAACCGTGTCTAAACCTTTCCCCATATTTTCCAACAACCAATAATGACTTTCAATGGCATCATTCAATAACCCACTTTTATACAATCTTTCATCCGCGTAATCTAACTTTCTAAAAGAAGTAATCGTTGCAGGTATTTCTTCGGTTCGAAACTGGGCAATGATGGAAACCGAACTCAGTAATTTCTTTATAGGTAACAACCAACTTACATAATTTTCAGGAGCTATACCTTTCAAAAAATCATTATCTTCTTGTTTTATACGTTGAATTTCCGTTACAATGTTTTGAAGTTTATTTTTTTGTTTAGCAAATAAGGTTTCGTCCTGATATATCTTTTGCAAATATATCCACGCACTCAATGCCTGTTCACGCCTTTGATGCTCTTCAGCATATTGCACAAACAACTGATTTTCTTTTCCCGCCAAGATGCTAATGCTTTCAGGCAAACTCAATGTCTCGCCTTTCAATTGAATGTCCTTGTCTGCAAGAACAATAGAATATGCTTTATTGTCTTTAGCAACAAGATATCCCATTCCTTCTACTTTTTCAGAATAATGCAATTTTAAAAAACCATTTTCAGAAACAATGCAACTATCGATGGGCATGGTAGCAAAACCTTCATATCCAAATAGGCTGACCTGCTGACCTGCTAACTTCTGAAAGTTTCCGGTAATGCTATGTTGTGCGATTGCATTTACCGTTAAAAAACAAGCACTTATTAAAGATAAATAGTTTTTAATATTCATATTGCTACTATTTTGTAAGTTTACTTATTCTGATTTTTCTATCTTGTTTTGTAATACACATAGAAAATTGTTTGATAAGTCTGGAAGGAGATAATAATAAAGAATCGCTGTTTACTTAAAAAAGAAAGTTCATAAAGAGCGAACTTTACAAACTTTCTTCTTGTAAGATTTTCAACAGTACTAATTCTTAATACATCGCACAGAGCATCCTAACGCTCTATAAGTACTATTCCACATAAAACTGCCTGTTATTAAGGATAATAATCTGGAATATGTACCACTCACAGTACTTGACCAATAGTCACTTTCAGTGCCCACCGACATTAAACTTCCATCTCCTGAGTAGCGGGCACCTGCCATAGGCAATTTTAGAAGTGAAGCAAAACCACCGGCAGTACTGCTGGAACCCCAAGTAAGTCGCTCTTCATTCCATTCAGTTTCTGTTGGTAAACGGTAACCACTTGGACAAGGGTTGTTGATACCACTAACGCCTTGCCACAGATTATTGTTTTGTGGACTACACCAATCAAAAGGTGGACTATTAATTATCACAATAAAATTAGAATGTCCCGGCGTGCTGCTTGAACTAAGAGTACTCGTTGTACCGGATGTTCTAAATTGATGTCCATCAGTGCCTCTTCCCCATTGAAATAAATAACCATATGCAGCGGAATCAGTAGCACTTGTTGCAACCTGGCTAGCACCTAAATTACGATCCATCCAATATTTTCCTGTAACGGGGTTCAAAACATCATAAATTCCCATGGTTTGAACAACACTCCAGCTTGGTATTCCATTAACCATAGTTAATACCTGCCCCGCACTGCCCGGTGCTATTGAAACCCATGCAGTGCCATTCCAATAAAGCATTTGTCCATTGACAGAACCATTGGGAGCCAAGTCTTTGCCTGTTACTTTATCTACTTTTTTATTATTAATATATGCAATAGAATCAGCCAGTGATGTTTTGGTTGCATATAGGCTTAAATCCTGATCCCCTGTATTTATACCTGATAAATTACTCAAATGGGTGATATCAGTTGCAGTAATATTTTTTGCTTGACTTATAGTGTACACTGGGTCGGTTTCATTAATGCCTCCTGTTAGCGTATCTGCTGATTTTGCATAAAGTGCATAAGGAACACTCAATAATTGACTTGTACCCGTAATGCTATAATTTAAACCCCCTGTTGGGTCGGTTTCAGTTTTAATGAAATAAGAACCTAACGCCCAATTGATAGCACTAAAATTTCCACTCACCACCGTTCCCCCTCCAATTTCAATGCTCACAAGTCCATTAAAATTCGTTGTAGGAACTTGAATTTCTGAATATACAGCAGGACCCATTGCCGAATCTCGCAAAATGCTAATTTTCATTCCAACTGAATGGTTCTGAATAAGCTGGTTGCTACTATTTCTGATAACTGCCTGATAGCTCATTTTTTGAGGTGTTTGAGCAAACACACTTGCAGTTAATAGAACTGCTGCTAAAACTGTAAATATTTTTTTCATGTTTGTTTTTCTTTAATGTTTAACGATTTTAAATGTTTTAACTGTTTTTGCTCCTTGCAATATACTCACAAAGTATGTTTCTGATGCAAGCCTACCCATATCAATGACTTTTTCAATTTCCTTAATTTTTTCGCTTTGTAAAAGTCTTCCCTCAATGTCATACAACTGAAACGATAAATCTGACAAGTCAAATTCATCAATTCTTAAAGTAAGAAAGTCGGTAGTTGGATTTGGATAAGCCGAAACCATAAGGTTTATGCCTTTGGCTTCTTCTATTCCAATGGTTACCGAAATCTCATAAGGTTGCTGCACGCCCTCTGCCACCGAACCGTTGGTTCCCGTATGGGTTTGATAAACAACCTGACCTACGGAATAGCTCACCGAGCCTCCGCTTCCCGAAGCATTGCCGCCTGTAGCAGGTAAAGCATCTTGTGCCTTTAATCCTGTTTGTCCAAGAACCAACAAGAGTATGGCACTTAAATTTAATAGTGTTTTTTGCATTTTGTTCCTCCTTTTTAAGTAGTTATTATTAGTTTTAATTTAAAGGTTAGTCTTTTCATTAATTGCCTGAATTTTCTATTGAACAATAATTCCACCGCAAAAATACATCTTTATCATTATCAAATTCAAAAAAACACATTTTTTTCTCATTTATTTTTCTTTTTTGTTTTCAAAAAATAAATTCAACGTTCTTGCTGTAGTTTTAATAAAATAAAACCCAACTTTAAACTAGTATCCACATATTAGTATTCATTACAGAAAATTGCAATTTATCTCCTTTTCAATGTACTAACAAGCTGACAAAGTGAGATTATTGAACCTGCCGAAGTGTTTTCATTTGATAATCCTCTTTTAAATTCAACGATAATATTCAGCCCAAATAATGCGCTAATATTTCACACATCGAACCGATAGTCCATAATCTTTGTAATCTTCCCAGCGGAATAATCCATCCTCATCACTCAATATACTGCGATACACTGCCCTATTTTCTCCCGTTTCGGTCGAACTCCACCAAAACCCCTTTTCTCCTATACTTCCAAAAGTGCCTCCCACCCAACGAAAACCTCCTGCGAGAGCATCAAAACCACTTCTCACCACAATTGTGTCAATGTTTTTATTCCAACCTTTGTCCGATTTCAACTTCTTACCTGTTATATCCTTTCCGCGTAAATAATCCGACAATAAAGTCCACACACTATCTGAAGGTAGCCTCCAACCCGCCGGACAAGCCTTTAAGGCACTTTCATAACTATATAAATAACCATAAGTTTTCACATGAACCGAATCATTATCATAAGCCCAACAACTGCCTTTATCTGCTTTGTAAGCCAGATTTTCTGCCATCCAAATCAGTGTATCTATTTTTATAGTTCTATAGGCTCTACCATCTCTTGGGTCTATAAAAGTAGCGCTTTCCTGAGCAATCATATTAAATGTAATTACACTAAATATGACCATGATAAATAGTTTCTTCAACATTTTTTCTTTATTTAAAAAAATCAATATTCTTCTGATTTCCAACCTGCCATAACTTTTCACTCCCACCTTTCCTCCCCCCTCCCAATTCATCAAACTCATTTCTTCTTGCTACCATCAAAAGCAAGCCCCTATCCATATAAGCCTATCATTCTTTAATAAACTTCCTTTGTTCTGTCCAGCCTTTGCCACTTAATCTGAGCATATAAATCCCTCTTACCAATGCGCTAACATCAACTTCATTAGTATTTAGCTCATTTTGCTGAACACATTTTCCCAATGTATTATATATTTCAACATGCTTTGTCGCGGGGGCATCGCCCATTATTCGAAGAGTTTCATGGCAGGGAACTGGAAAAACATTTACATGATTATTTTGCAGTTCACTGATTCCTGCGAAAGAACTCAGTGGCGCTCTGAATACTCCGCCTCCGGTACCTGCATACAGATAGCTGCCAAATACCTGAAAAGAAAGCACTTCCAGATTTGTCAAGCCTGTATTCACTGCGGTCCAGCTTGCTCCATTATCATTAGATAGAAATACACCCCCATTAATTCCTCCGGCAAACAAACTGTTTCCATTTGCCGCCAGAGCCTGGATATGCAAATCTGTCAATCCTGAAGTCATCGCTGCCCAATTGGTGCCATTATCCGTAGACTTAAAAACTCCAAGTCCCAAATCTCCTGCATATACGTTTGACCCAAGCACAGCAAATGATTCAAAATCTGAATTTAATATATCCGGCAAACCTGAAGTCATTTGTGTCCAGCTTCCCCCATTATTGGATGTCCGATAAACTCCCAAACCTCCCGAAAATATATAGGAACCAATTTGTGTAAAGGCATAAAAATCCACCAACATCAAACCTGTGTTAACAGCCGTCCAACTTGTATAAGGCGGAGCAGTAACAAAAACACCTGCTTCGGTGCCTGAAAACAAGTTAGTTCCACTGGCAAATAAGGAATAAACTGAGGTTCCGTTAGCCGTATTTAAGCCGGTGCACATTGCGATCCAGTTGGCGCCATTATCCACCGATTTGAATATCCCGTTCCCGGTTGCGGCAAAAAGATTAGGTCCTATTGATGCCAATGCTTCAATATCTGTATTTGTCAAACCATTGCTTGCCGCCGTCCAGCTTGCCCCATTGTCGGAAGTAACATACACCCCAGTCCCCGTCCCAACAAAGAGATTGCTCCCGATTGAGGCAAACCACTCATATTCACTTGTTCCTGAAATAGGCAAACCCATATTTACGGCTGTCCATTGTGCATTTACACTTAAGCCGCTTATAGCCAGCATTATAATAAAAAGGAATTGTTTTTTCATAGTATAATTTATCATGTCTGTTATTTGTTGTATTCTTTGTTATTCGGCTAATTTATTTATCGTATAGCTATTTTTCCTAAAACTTAAAATTCTAATCACACAATTCATTCCACAAAGATATAATTTTTATCTAGAACTGATTTTTCAATCAAATAACTCAAAATTAAACCCACCCGACTTTGAAAGCCCGGTAGGTTTAAAAAAAATAATACTTATTATATATACTTGATTTATACATTAGTTAGGAAATACACATACCCCAAAACTTCCGTGAACACCATCCTAGAAAATTAGGATACCGTTAAACTCTAGTTTAAGACCATCCTAGAAAATTAGGATGGTGTTCTAGAAGGTTTTTACGGCATCCTAAATTTTCAGGATGGTGTTCTAGAAGGTTTTTACGGCATCCTAATTTTTTAGGATGGTGTTCTAGAAGGTTTTTACGGCATCCTAAATTTTCAGGATGGTGTT
>JBAWXL010000286.1:0-5616 GCA_037144095.1 Bacteroidota bacterium | reverse complement strand
AATAAGCTTAACGCATGCATCGCGCCCAAAAATACTTGTGAAATAAGCTTAACGCATGCATCGCGCCCAAAAATACTTGTGAAATAAGCTTAACGCGACCATCGCGCCCAAAAATACTTGTGAAATAAGCTTAACGCGACCATCGCGCTCAAAAATACTTGTGAAATAAGCTTAACGCATGCATCGCGCCCAAAAATACTTGTCCGTACGCTTTGAGCTGAACATGAATTAGGGTTAAATTTAATAACAATCATAGCTCAATGAAGCGTTTCTATCTTTGTTTTAATATGATTAAGTATCAGATTTACAGAATATTTTACTGAAAGAAATGGCTCTTTACGCACCCATCTGCGCCTCGGTGGCGATTATTTTTCAGGCTATAATATCGCATCATCCTCAAAAGGATTTATCTTCAAACCTTCAGTTTTCCAAAAAAAGAATACCTTTACAGCCTTATTTAAAACCAAATAAACACATGTTTACGCTCTTACAAAAAGAACTTCATAGTTTTCTGAGTTCACTGGTAGGTTATGTGGTGATAGTGGTATTTCTAATCGTCAACGGTCTATTCCTATGGGTTTTCCCGCTCGATTTCAACATACTCGACTATGGCTATGCCAATCTCGACGGTTTATTTATGCTGGCACCCTTCGTTTTTCTCTTTCTCATTCCGGCCATCACCATGCGCTCTTTTGCCGACGAAAAGAAATCGGGCACCATCGAAATACTCCTCACCAAACCCTTGACCGACTTTCAAATTATCTTCGCCAAATATCTGGCAAGTGTAATCTTGATTGTCTTTTCGCTCATTCCTACCCTCATTTATTATATAACCATCTACCGTTTGGGCTTGCCACCGGGCAATCTCGACATTGGAGGCATCATGGGTTCATATATCGGGCTGTTTTTTCTGGGAGCTGCCTTTGCCGCCGTGGGCATTTTCGCCTCATCGGTTAGCAACAATGCCATTGTTTCGTTTGTAATCACCGTTTTTATGTGCGGATTTCTCTATGTTGGTTTCGAATTTATCTATTCCTTTGCTTTGTTTGGCAAAGTCGATCTACTCATACAGGCATTGGGCATCAATGCCCACTACACCTCAATGAGCCGAGGCGTAATCGACACGCGCGATGTGTTGTATTTTCTGAGTTTTATTGCTTTTTTTGTGATGCTCACCCGCATCAGCATGCAAAGCCGCAAATGGTAAACCTATGAAAAGCTCCAAGTCGCAAATCCCAAATTTCAATTCAAAGGAATAAAACATTGAAAATGGAAAAGAAAACTAATCTTTGCGAAAAGATTGAAACCGAAAAAAACACCTACTCAATAAATGAATCATCAGATTTCAAACACATACTTGCTTCAGTATTAAACAAACTTTCAAATCTTTTTTTCATTTCTTTGAATTTGAAATTTGGAGCTTGGGACTTTAATTTATAACTGCATAATGAGGTAATATTAAAATATGAAAGAAATAAAAAGAAATACAAAGCGGAATAATTTAGTGCAGCTCCTGATGAGTTTTGTTATCATCATTCTTATCAATGTAATTGGCTATTTTGTTTTCACCCGCTTCGACCTTACCAGCGAAAAACGATATACTTTATCAGAAAACACCCGCAATTCGCTTGAGAATTTGAACGATGTGGTCTATTTCAAAGTATATCTTGAAGGGGAATTTCCCTCAGGATTCAAGCGCCTTCACAACGAAACCCGCGAAATGCTCGAAGAGTTCAGGGCGTATTCCACCAACATCCAATACGAATTTATTAATCCTTCGGCAAATCCCGACAAGAAGGAAATGAATGCCCTCTATCAGCAATTGGTTCAAAAAGGATTACAGCCTACCAATTTGCAAACAAAAAACAAAGGAGGTTCATCGCAACAAATCATTTTCCCGGGGGCTATTGTTTCCTATCAGGGCAGAGAAGTGGCTTTACCTTTGCTGGTTACCCAATTGGGCTTGGCAGCCGAGGCACAGTTGAACAACTCAATTCAGGCACTCGAATATAATTTGGTAAGCGCCATTCGCAAAGTAACGATTAAGGAAAAACCCAAAATTGCTTTTATTGAAGGACAAGGCGAGTTGAAAAGAATCTATTTAGCCGACATCACACAATCACTTTCGGAATATTATGATGTTGAAAGAGTAACCATTGATGGGAAAATCAATTCGCTCACCAATCATATTGCCGACTCAACCGAAAACCTCATTAAAAACAAATATAAAGCCATCATTATTGCCAAACCCGACAGTGTTTTTAATGAAAAAGATAAATTTATTATTGATCAATATGTGATGCATGGAGGCAAGATTTTATGGATGATTGACCGCACATTTGCCAGCATGGACAGCCTTCAGGGCTCGGCTACAACCCCCGCCATTCCACTCGATTTGAATTTAGATGATATGTTGTTTAAATATGGTGTGCGCGTCAATGCCAATCTGGTGCTCGATTTGAATGCACTCCCTATCCCCATGGTAACCGGAAGCATCGGCAATCAACCTCAGCAGACTTTTCTTCCCTGGTATTATTTCCCAATTCTGACACCATCATCAAAACATCCAATTGTCAATAATCTAAATGCAATTAAAACCGAATTTGTTTCCACTATCGACACCCTTGTAGCTCCCGGAATCAGGAAAACTGTTTTGCTCACCAGTTCAAAATACTCTCGCATTGTAAACACCCCCACCATCGTTAACCTGGAAATATTGCGTCAGGACCCCGACGAAAGACAATATAATATGCCTTTCTTGCCTGTTGCAGTTTTGTTGGAAGGAAGTTTTGAATCGGTGTTTAAAAACCGGCTCACACCCGAAGTTGAGAATGCTCCTGAGTTTGGATTTAAAGAAAACAGCCCGGCTACCAAAATGATAGTGGTGGGCGATGGCGATATCATCAAAAGTCAGTTGCACCTATCGAAAGGCTATCCCCTTCCTTTAGGCTACGACCAATACACCAAAGAAAGCTTCGGGAATAAAGATTTTATTCTGAATTGTGTGAATTATTTGTGCGATGATTCGGGATTAATCAGCACCCGTGCCCGTGAACTTAAAATTCGTTTGCTCGATAAAACCCGCGTTGAAAAAGAAAAACTCAAATGGCAACTCATTAATACCTTAGTGCCCATTGCCCTGATTATTTTGTTTGGAGTTTTTCAAGCCATCTTGCGTCGAAGAAAGTATGCTAAATAAATTAATTCTATGAAAAAGAACCGCATTGCAATCCTAATCATTCTTTTGCTTGCCATAGTGGCAACCATAATTATTGTTACCCGTTCGACCAACACCCTACGAAACAAAAACAACGATTTTGCCATCGAAGATTCGTCATTGGTAACCAAAATATTTTTATCAGATAAAAATCATCATTCCACTCTGCTGAAGAAAATCGAACCCGGCAATTGGACCGTGAACGATAAGTATGCTGCCCGTCCCGATCTAGTAAACCTTTTGCTTTATACACTCACCCACATCGACGTGAAGTCACCCATTTCGAAGGCCGCACACGACAACACTGTGAAACGTCTTTCTGCTATTGGGGTGAAGGTAGAAGTGTATCAGATGACCTATCATATCAATATTTTCGGGAAGCTGAAGATGTTTCCCTACGAAAAACTCATCAAAACCTATTATGTTGGCGATGCTACCATGGATAATATGGGAACTTATATGTTGATGGAAGATTCGAAGGAACCTTACATCACTTTCTTGCCCGGATTTAACGGATACATTTCACGCCAATACACTCCGGTGGAAGCCGAATGGCGAAGCCACAAAATTGTGAGTCTTTCGATTAATCAAATTAAAAGCATACAATATGAAGACAAGGAAGACCCCAAACAATCCTATCTAATTCAGCGAAATGGACGGCAGTTTGGCATGATGCAATTGCTGAGTCAGAAGTTTATCCCTGAGTTTGACACGCTTAAAGTGGTTGATTTGTTCACTTCCTTTAAAAACCTCAACTTCGAAGATGCCCTCAACGAATTGAACCGAAGTTTTAAGGATACCATCATCGCACAAAAACCATTTAACGTGCTTACCATTACAGATGTGGATGGCAATGTGCAAACCATTAAAGCCTTTAAGAAACCTAACTTTACGGGCGAAGTTGATGTAAGTGGCCAGGTCTTTTTGTTCGATAGAGACCGCTTCTATGCTCTTATCAATAAAGATAAAGATTTCGTGCTTTGCCAATATTTTGTTTTCGACCGCATGTTGAAACCTCTGTCTTATTTCTTACAAGCACAATAGAAAGTCAGGAGTTAAAGGGGATAAGAATTTATATTGAAAAGATACTTCATTTTGTTTTAAAACGTTTATTATTCAGTCAATATTTATAATTTTGTAAATGTTATTGCACAAACTATTTTGAAAAAACCATTGCCCACCAAATACTTTCTCCTTTTCTTTCTCCTCTTTTGTGGTGGAATGCTGCTTTGTCCTCTGAATTCGTATTCGCAGGATAAAAAAGCCAAATTGCAACAAACCAAAAAAGAGATTGAAAAGGAAATCGAATATACTACCAAGCTACTTGCCGAAACCAAGAAAAACAAGCAGGCTTCGCTCAATCAGATTAATTTGCTTAAAAATCAGATTAAAAAACGCGAGGAGCTCATCGATAACATCAACAGCGAATTGGATGAACTGGATGGTGAAATAAACACCCATCAACACGAAATTGAGCAATTGGGCATTCAGCTTAAAGACCTTAAAGCTGAATATGCCAAAATGATTTATTATGCCTATAAAAACCGCAATTCCTACGACCGCTTGCTCTTTATTTTTGCTTCAAAAGATTTCAATCAGGCTTACAAACGTCTGAAATACTTTAAACAATATTCCGCCTATCGCAAAAAACAAGCAGATCTTATTCAGAATACCCAGCAGCGAATCAACCAAAACATCTCCTCCCTGCAGGTTAAAAAGGAAGATAAAGTGCATCTGGTTAATAAACAAGTGAACGAAAAAACTAAACTGACTATTGAGCAGGAAGAACACAAAACCACCATCACTAAACTCAAACAAAAAGAAAAAGAATTATTGGCAACTTTGCGCGAAAAAGAAGCCGTTTCGCGTAAACTCCAAAAATCAATCGAAAATATTATAGCCGAAGAAATTCGAAAAGCTGCTGAAAAGGCAGCCCTAAAGGCGGCAAAGAAAACAGTGAAAAAAGTCACTCCTCCACCCAACCCAAAAGAAAATCTCACCGTGGCAAAGAAGGTAGAAACTCCTCCGCCACCAACTAAGATTGAACTAACTCCCGCCGAAATTGTGCTCGACAACTCCTTCACCAACAATAAAGGGAAGCTACCCTGGCCCACCGAAAAAGGTTTCATTTCCAATACCTTTGGCGAGCATCCACATCCTGTGTTAAAAGGAATTAAAACCAAAAACAACGGCATCGACATCCTCACCGAAAAAGGGGCAGTTGCCCGTGCCGTATTTAATGGAGTGGTAACAGGAATTATCTCATTGCCCAACTCCCAAAAAGCCATCATCGTCCGACATGGAAGCTACCTGAGTGTCTATTCTAACATCGAAACCCCTTACGTGAAAACCAGCGATAACATCAAAACCAAACAATCTCTTGGAACGATACACTACGA
>JBAWXL010000285.1:0-5651 GCA_037144095.1 Bacteroidota bacterium | reverse complement strand
AGCGGTGTGAATTTTTGTCTTAATTTTACGGTGTTTTTTACTGCTTCAAAATGCGTTTTATCCAATACCCGCCAAGGAGCAACTGAGAATTGCATCATGGGCATAAGCGCCTGACATTGAGCTGAACGAACAATCAGGTCCTGATCGATTTTAGCACTATTTTCAAACGAACTTAACATCCCACCACCAATCATATCGGGGCAGCAAAAAGTATAACCCGACAGTCCCTGAACAATAATTTGAGGAATCAAAACCCGAAGGTCTTCCCACGAATGATTTTTATCCAATAAGCGTTGTGCCAATGGTTGTCCGCCCATTTTCCAGCAAGCACGATATTCGTTAAATGGAAAGCGAAGTCCGAATTGAGTGTAAAGTTCAGATTGAGCATTGGGTGAAAGACTTACTTTACTTAAGGCATTTGGAGGATAGAAATCATGGATATCATCAATTTGAGAAAAATCGGCTGCATCGAACTTAAATCCATCAATTTTGTAATCTTTTACCAATCTGTCAAGTTGATTATTAAACCATAATACCGCTTCCAGATTAGAGAAATCCAACTCAGCCGAAACACCGTTCCACCATTCCACCATTAAGGGTTTGTTTGAGTTTTCCCAGGTAGATTTTTCATCTTTCTTCTCCAACAAAAATGCTTTCTTTTCTTTCAGATGATAATAAATCAGTTTCTGGTCGGCACTAACAAACGGACATATCCAAAGCATAACTTTAAACCCCAGCGAGTGAAGCTCATCAATCATCTTTTTAGGATTTGGAAAACGTCCCGGATGAAAATCCCACAAACCGTAATCTTCCTGCCAGGTATCGTCAATCATAAAAACACCCGGAGGCATTCCATTGTCAATTATTGCATGAGCATATTTCAAAATATCAGCCTGATTGTGATGATAATTCAATTCAATCCAGGTATTGTATTGAGGTGCAGTAATAAGCAAACTATCCGGCATTGAACCGCTCGCATGGAAATACTTATCGGAAACAAAGTGTTGAACTTCAGCCAATGTTTTTCCGTTACTGCCAAGCTGAACTTTATTTAGTTTATCGGTAATTATTACTTTGTCATTCTGAATTTCAAATTTGAATGGTTCTTCGCTCCAAACATATTGTCCTTTACTGGTAAGTAAAAGTGGTTGAGTTTGATTGAATTTATTTTCATCGTATAAATCAATGCTGTATGTTCTCGAAAATGGCATTAAATGACCATCATTGATTACACCCGCCCAAACTTTTTCACCCTTTTGCAGAATCAACTCAAGGTTGGAATTTTGAGAAAAGCATAAATTTGAAGTTCCAAAAAGGATGAAGCTTATTATTAATAAGTTGATTTTCATTGAAATTAGATTGAAAAGTAAATCAGTTCTCTTAAAAAAAATAGAAAAGAAATTATAAAACAAAGAGAAGTTTTATTGCTATAACCTCTCTTTATTTTTCACAGAAATAGCTGACGTTTATCGAACTATCACTTTGTTAACAGAACTGGCAACACGAACCAGATATATACCTTTAGAAGACGGAATTGAAACAGAGGAATCTTTTGCTTTGAAGCTTGTAATTGCATTTCCGGCTAATCCGTAGATTGTAATCGTTTGTCCTATCGGAATTTCACGCAGTTCAATATGTTGATTAGCAGAATAGCAATCAAAGGTTATTTTAAGTTCAGATATTCCTGTATTTGGCATGTTCTGATAAGCACCCAAATCATACGGCACTGGGCGAATAACTCCAAACAGGTCTTTTTCAACCCCAAAGTCAATAAGATCAGTTCCTGCACCAACTGCCGGTGATGTTTTCTTCAGTTGCCAAGTACCATAAGTTCTATATTCAGCTTTTTGAGCATCAGTAGTTGGTACACCCACAAAATCGGTAGCAGCTATAAATGTATTGGCAATAGTTAAAGTTGCAATATTCCCAACTCCGGTAAGCACCTGTCCATCCGTTCCGTTATACGTTGTATTCATTGTACCAGCACCACCAACACCAGCTACAGAGTTTCCTACAAAAATATTATTGATCAGGTCTGTTGTACCGGCATTGCATTTTACGGCAGAACCTGCACCAGAAGTAAAGTTATTCACAACTGTACAATTATACATTTTATTACCACCCACAGCAAAATAAACAGCACTTCTATCGGCTAAGGCAGAATTATTGGCTATTACACAGTTTTGAATTAATCCTACATTAGCAAATACAATTGCAGAACCTTCCTGTGCAACATTACCTATTGTTTTATTATCTTTGAAAATACAGTTTTGTATGGGCGAAGCCAACGGAACACTGGAAGACGAAATAAATAAAGCGCCGCCCCCATTTACGGTAGGATTATTTGCAGTATTTCCTACAAATACACAACCATCCATATTCAACGGATTTAATTTTGAATACCAATTCATTGCTCCACCATGCGCGCCGGACGTATTTCCAATAAACTGACAACTTTTTATATTCATTGGAACTACGGGTCTTACAGTTGTTATATCAGCCAAATAGGTTCCAATAGCACCACCAAAACCGGTAAGCGATGTATTGTTTCTGAAAATACAATTTTCTATCGTTCCACCACCGTAATTGGGGGCTTTGTTATCACCCATATAAACGGCACCACCTGCTGTAACAGAACTATTATTTTCAAAAAGACAACCTTTGATGGCGGCTGTAGTATTGCCATAATAAATAACTGCTCCTCCCTCAGAATTTGATGTAGCACTGGCGTCTCTCAGGGCATAATTGTGATGAAGATACGAGTTTAGCAACTGACCTCCTTCAATGTCAATAGCTCCACCATTTACAATTCCGGCTGCGGTAACTTTAGCTGAATTATTATAAATAATACAATTTTGCATAATCTGATTCACAAATAATTGGGCGGCCGAACCGTTTGTTCCGTTTCCTACTGCTATAATTGCATAATTTGTAACGGTTAACCCATCAATATATGCCGGATTTACAGAACCTGTTGAGGGAGTAACGATTCCATAAAAGTTACCTGCACCACCATCTATTATCGTAGGATTTGTGAAATCCCATGAATTTCCACCGGAAACCTTGCTTCGTTGCGAAATAGCAGTTTCGGTACCTTTAAAACCACCGTAAATACTTACGTCAGCATTTACATACATAGGGCCCGCCATCACATATGTTCCGGCTGCAATCCAAACCTGATCACCAGCTGCAAGGCCTTTACCATTATTCCATGAATTTAATGGTTTTGCTAAATCACTTAAATATATGTTTTCTTCTCCAACCCCGGCTGTTCTCCATGTTGTTGAACCTGCTGTTCCTAATTCTACCAAATAAACTTTCGCACTGGCAAAAGTAATGCTGCAAATAATGGCAGCTAATAATGTAATTTTTTTCATGATTCTATTAATTTAAAATTAGTGTTTATGAATAAAGGGAAGGAGTTTTGACACTCACTTCCCTGTTTTGATTTTTATTGAACAATAACTTTGTTTATCTGATCAGTAACTTTCACCAAATAAATGCCTTTCGATAAAGAGATAGAAATCTCATTGGCAATAGCATTTTGTTGTGAAATTAAACTCCCTGTAATATTGTAAATTGTTATATTATCTCCTTTGTTAATATTTTTTAATTCAATATGTTGATTTGAAACATAGCATATAAATTTATTACTTAGCTCTGAAATGGAAGTTGTAGGATCAATTTCAAATGTTATTGCCAAAGTAGATGTACCACTCAAAGCTGGTGCTGTATATGTTCCACCATAATTTACACTTGAGCCAAGTAAATTTGTCAACTGTGTTTTTACGTCTGTTCCATTATATAGAATTGACTGAATACCCATTCCATGATTTGGCGTAATTATGTAGGCCATGTTATCTTGTCCCTTTGGGTTTGAACTTACTGCACCATTGGTTAAATTGTTTACAGTTCCACCAGCATTAAATGTAACAGTAGTATTATAATAAGGCAACTCATAAGCTCCCATATCAAAACTGCCACCTTGGGGACGAGATACTGTACCAGTAAAATCCGTTGTAAATGAAGCAGACAAATCAGAACCAACATTTACTGCCGGAGCATTCCATTTTAATCTCCAATCGGCTGCTGCAGATAAAGCTTTATCACCAACAGTAGAAGCTGCGCCAACTAATACTGTGGGATTAACAAATGTATTTGATGAAGTTAAAGTATTTATGTTTCCTGTACCGGTAATAGCAGTTCCATCGGTAGCATTATAAGTGGCAGTTACAGCTCCAGCACCACCGATATTAGCAATAGCGTTTCCGTAAAAAACGTTATTGGTCAATGTTGTAGTACTTACTAAAGTTCCTACGGCAGCTCCTGTTCCTGAAGTAGAATTATTTGCAACGGTGCAATTATACATATTGCAACCTGCCACATTAAAAGTGACTGCATATTTGTTTGCTGTAGCTGTATTATTGCTAAAGATACAATTTTGTAATGTTAATGCTTTTTTTATGTGAATTGCAGCACCTTCACCACCAGTATTTGTAATTTTATTATCTCTAAATATACAATTCTTGATTGGCTGTGTAAATGCTGCCTGACTTGTACTACCTGAAACAAATATTGCTCCACCTCCATTTCCAGCACTGTCACCTGAACTATTTCCAATAAACGAACAACCGCTGATATTGATGCTACTTATATTCATCAGAATATTCATTGCACCTCCATGTGCTAAAGAAGTGTTTTCAATAAACTGACAATTAGTTATATATAATGGAACACTCGTAGCTGTAGCACAATTCGAACCAATTGCCCCGCCAAACCCACTTGTTGTATTTGTTTTAAAGATACAATCCTGAATAGTACCGCCACCATAGTTAGTTCCATTTGTAGCCATGTATACTGCTCCCCCGCCATTTGGTGCTGAATTGCTTTCAAAAGTACAGCCTATTATAGCTGAAGTAGCATTTCCAAAATAAATTACAGCACCACCCATTAAGTTTCCAGTACTTCCACCAGTACCTTTTATTACACTATTATTATTAAGCGATGAATATTTTAACTGACCGCCAGAAATTAGTACTGCACAACCATAGATAAGTCCTGAGGCATTTGTACTTGTGGATGTATTATTTTTAATTATACAATTTTGCATTACAGTATTTGTATATAATTCAACCGGTTGAGCATTTAAACTAGAGGCTGCACTATTTACAGTTGCAAAATTCTGTATCACTAATCCATCAAAATAGGTGGTTGAGGTTGAAGATGGGTTTGATTTAATTCCAGCAGTTTGTGTTGCGCCTGTTCCATCAATAATGCTTGAATTTGTAAAATCCCATGGATTTCCACTTGTTCCTGGCGTACGCTGAGAAGTAGCTGTTTCTGTACCGGCAAACCCTCCAAATATACTTACATTGGCTGGTGGATAGGTTGCGCTATTAATAGTGTAAGTACCTGCTGCCATCCATACCTGATCATTAGCCGCCAGCCCCGCTGCATTAATCCAAGAATTAAATGTTTTAGGCCCTCCTGTAATAGTAGTTAAATTAATTTTTACTTCATTTGCACCTGCGGCTCTCGTCCAACTGGCAGAACCAGCCAAACCATTACCTAATTCTACTAAATAGGTGGTGGCTGAAAAAGCCGAAATACTGCACAATAGTGCCACTAAAAGCGTAAGTTTTTTCATGATA
>JBAWXL010000284.1:0-5699 GCA_037144095.1 Bacteroidota bacterium | reverse complement strand
CGCCCTACTACATTGAGAGTAAGGCGTTTATAAAAATTTATTGTTGACCCACAAGAACCCCAATAATCCTTTTCAATACTAATCGTATTTAGCAAAAATCATTCTTACTATAATTGATTATCAGATAGTTATATCTATCACTTTGCTAAACATAATTAAAATAAATAAAGTAAGATAAAAATATTTTGTCCCCCACAGTGTCCCCCAAGAAAATAAATATTATATTTGCATTGTGTTTAACCAACCTCTTACATTATGGCAAAAGTAAAATTCTATCTCAAACGACCCGACCAAAAAGAATCGTCTATTTACACCCGTATCAGTTACGGAACTTCAAACCAAATGAAGTACTACATTTCGGAATCAATACAAACTGATTTTTGGAATATCAAAACAAGTAGAGCGAAAGAAACAAAAGAATTTCCTCAACACCCCGAATTTAATCATAAATTAGACAATATCGAATCTATGATTAAAAATACAATTCTTAATCTACAAAATAGAAATATAGGATTGACCAACGACACTATAAAAACTGCGCTGGATACATTACTGAAACCCGAGATCCAAAAGATTGAAACAGTTTCAGAAAAGGGACTTTTTGAATTTATCGAACACTTTATATCTACCTCAACACTTCGCAAAAGTAGTATTAAGAGTTACAGAGTAGTGCAAAATAATTTGGTTGATTATCAGAAAAAACACAAAACAAAAACACTCACATTTGAAAACATTGATATTGATTTTTACAATTCATTCATTGAGTTTCTGAAAAAGAGAAACTACGCCACCAACACCATAGGCACACGAATAAAGGTAGTAAAAACCATAATGAGAAATGCACAGGAACGGGATATTAAAGTAAGTCAGGATTACACCAAAAAGGCGTTTAAGAAACCCAAAGAAGATGTTGACCACATCTATTTGACTGAAGCCGAATTAGATAAAATCTACAATGTAGAATCAACACCCGAATTTAAAGAACGGTTGATGAAAACCCACAACGGCGACACCCTGCCCGAGTACCTCGATAGAGCAAAAGATATATTTCTGATTGGTTGTTACACAGGTCTGCGATTTTCCGACCTCTCACAACTCAAACGGGAAAACTTTCTATCTGATAACACTATTCAGGTTAAGACCATTAAAACAGCACAAGAAGTTGTAATACCAATACACCCGATTGTAAAACAGATATTGAATAAATACAACTATCAACTGCCTAAAGTGCCACTTAATCAGGTATTCAATCGGTTTATTAAAGAAGTAGGCTATTTGGCTGATATATCCGAAATCATAGGCACAGAGATAACAAAGGGCGGTTTAGTGGTCAAAGAATCGACTGAAAAATATAAACTGATAGCGAGCCACACGGCACGGAGAAGTTTCGCTACAAATGCCTATTTGGCTGATATGCCAAGTATTTCGATAATGAAGATTACAGGACATAAGACCGAGAGCGCATTTATGAAGTATATCAAAATGAGTGCAAAAGATAACGCTATAAAGATGCAAATGCACCCGTTCTTCAATAAGTTAGTAGTAGTGAAATAACAGAACATCGCTAAAACGAAAAGGTACTGTGCCACTATTTCGGATGCAGGCAGCAGCACCTCCAGTTCTGCGCTAATTACGAATTTTAAAACAAGTACGCAATTATGTACGCACCAAACAAAAAATAATTGAACAATGGAAAATCTACTAATTAAAACCGAAACCACAGTATTAAATGATACGAATATTGCATTATTAAAACGAATGTTTAATAGTAGAGAAAAATATGTTGTGTATATGAATACTTTGTGGGAAATGAGAGAAATAACGGCACAATCTATCTCTATTACAGGAGGGTATGATATAAAACACCCTAATTTCAAAATAATGCAATTGACAAATGATTTGATAGGCGCATTATTGCAAGATAAATATTTTGACCAATGAGATACAAACCACAACTCGATCAGTTAAGAGCGTTTTTGAATCAGGAAATCGACCCACAAAAAAGGATTGATGAAATTTTGAAAATGCAATATCATTTCATCGAATTAGGTGACAATGGAAAGGAATTTGACGATTTGAATAGGAAGTATGATAAAGTGATTGAAGATGCACGTTTCAAACTTAGTTTGCTAAATAAAACCACAGAACACAAAAAAATTGAAATACCTAAAATATCAAAGTTATGGAATAATGCACACGAAAAAACAGAATCAATCCATAAATTTTATTATTCAATCCTGAATCAATCGAAATACAAAACATTCTTAGTACCGATACAAGATGTTTATGTTTTGCCTGAAATATCGAATCGAATTGATACAGTAATATCAGAAAATCAGTTTGATGATAATGTGAGATTAGAAACACATTTCAATAACTATGTTATCGGTTTTAAGAAAGGATATTTTGAATTTTTAGAAGATTATCCGAGTAGTGCAATTTCATTCAAAGAAGATATTTTCTCCGCTGCAACAAATTTATTTACTGCCGATATTGACTACCTTAGAACCAATCAGAACGGTAAATTAATACCTGAAAATTGGGACGTATTAGGCGAAAGAATAGGGCGTTTTTATTGTGCGTGGTGCATTATAATTAAAAGACAAAGTTTTTTTGAACCACTTTTTAAAACGCTGGCACAACCCCGAGAGGAAAAGACCCCGTTAACCTTTTCAGGATTATTCAAACACCCCTATAATCAGGATTTAGAAAAGTTCAAAACAATTCTTAAGAGCCTGAATTTGATTGACGAAAATTGTAGCTGGAGAGAAGTTGACCAACATAATAATAAAGTGAACAAAAGTGATATTGGTAAATTTTTCAATTTGTTGTACAATGAAACAACCGTTTTTCAAAAGACGGATAAACGAAACGATGCAATTTGTTTTTGTAAAGAATTTGGAATTACAGCATACAAAGAAAACGAAAAACCGAACACAGGGCGACTTGTTACAGTTGAACAAATTGTAAAATCAGAATATTCCAAAGACGAACAAACCCATTATTTGGCAATTATAAAACGCTGGATAGATAAAGTTTAGAAGTAAAAAAAATTCCTTTATTCCGTGACGGAATTGACGGAAATATAGACACATAGAGTAAGATTACGTTTGCATAAACAATTCAAAAACGAATTATTATGCAACCTCAAATTATTCTATCAGGAATCACTTTTGATGAACTCCAAGACAGTTTCAAAAGTATTGTAAAAACCGAAGTTGAAAGGATTATTTCAAACCTGCCAACCACCCCCGAGCCGAACCCCGAGTATATCACTCGAAAAGAAACCGCCGAAATTTTAGGTATTTCACTCGTTACGCTAAACGATTGGACAAAAAACGGAACGATACCTGCCCAACGTATCGGAACACGAATCAGGTATAAACGTACCGATATTTACAACTCTTTGAAAGAAGTTGAAACCCTAAAATATAGGAGATTTTGACTTATGGCAAAGAAGTGTTTAACCAATCCAACAAAGGGCGTATTCGTGCAAAATCGCACATTTCCACATAGCTATGAGTTACCCCAAGAATCAGGCGCAAATTTGCCGTTTAGCTATTTTACCCTATCAACGCCCAAAGAATCATATTTGAGGGCGCAAAGAGCCGTATTTGTAGCCGAGAGCCTAAATAATGGCTCAAAGGTTTTGCACACAGGATTAAGACCCACCAAAACACGGTTTATCTTTTCAGGCGACACCACCGACCCGACCACCAAAGAGAAAAGTTTGCTATTATTTAGGCTCAATCCGAGTGTGAACGGTTACGATGTTTTTTTATTTGCTGGATATTATCCAAAGAGTATAAACCGAGCTATCAAATACATTCAGGCGTTATGATAGATGGGTTTAATAGTTGGAACGCAATGACAGATTTAGTGATTGAGAAACCTATCAAAATCAAAGGTCTGCACATCTCACGGAATAACAAAGGCGCATTTGTTGTTCGTGGTAGTTTGCACCAATATTTCAACAACGGCGAACACAATGCAAATGATTACTCAATGAGTGACTTTTCGGAAACGCTGAAGATATTATACAATGAGATAGAACTGAATCCCGAGATTACACCCGTCAATGGTTTTGAATTTGGCGTTAATATCATACCGCCACTCAATCCGAATAGTGTCTTAAATTGTATTATTCTACATAAGACAATGGCAAAAACGAAAACTGAAAATGGATATAAAGAGTTTGTTTATAATAACTATTCATTCAAGATTTACAACAAATCACAACTCACGAAAATAGAACCTTATCAATCAGGCGACATTTTAAGAATCGAAGTATCAGCAAAAATGGCACACTTGAAACCAAAAGGCGTTTATAGTAAAGTGTTATCTGATTTTTTAAGTGTTGATATTTGGGAACGATTGGAAAAGATTTTGATTGAAACAGTTGAGGAATGTTTGATTATCGACCTTACAGAAATTGAGGTTAACCAGTTGTCGGATAAACTGAAGCTCAAATACTATCAATACATAAACCCTTTATTTTGGACTACCTTACACCAAGACAGAACGAAGTACCACCGAGAGCGAAACCGCTGCAATAAGTTTCTAAATCAATATGCTGCATCGACATTAAAACAGGATATTATCCGACTGATAGAAACCAAGTGCAAAGAGTTAAGGAACATTTCGGACGACATCGCAACCAGTCAAAAGTGTAACGTTTTAACCGTTTTTGAAGTAGAGAGCAAAAAGGGCGAAATGCAACAAATTAACCATTTAGATAATACAATAAAACGTTACACCACCACCCCCGAAAGAGTCACCCCGATAGAGGGGAAATTCTGCGCTACTTGTGGGCGAAAAATAGACCACCCCCGAGCAGGTCAAAAATATTGTTCTGCCAAAGAAGTAGGAGAAAATCAGGCGCACAAATGTAGAAATACAGAGAGCAACCCCCGAAACAATACAAAGAACTCAATCAGGCGTATTGTAACAATCGGACTGTTATTTGAATTGTCGGATATTGTCGCACCATCGAAACAATGCTATTTATAGAAATCAATTTATCAACAATCTAAAACTAAAAATTATGTACAAGAACGAATTAATTGTTTGCAGTCAAGGAAATACTTTATTTCCTCAAATCTCAAAACCCTACCTTACTGATAAATCAGGAAAAAAAGACCTACCTGAAGAAGTAATTATTACAGTAACCGATCCTGAAGATAAATTTATTGTTGTAGCGTTACCCGTTGCCGTTGCCGTTAAGTTGTCCGATATGTTATTGCAGCTATCAGGCGAAATATTATGCAATAGAGTGAGAGAGGAGAGCAACCTCGACCAAGTGAGTGTATTTCCAGTGGTATAGTCAATAAACGTAATTTAACAAATTGCTGTGCTATTTCTCTTATCACATTGATTTAGATTTTTTTTCAGAACCGTTTCATTGAGTTGGATCGGTTTTGTTCGTTTATGAATACAACAACGGCACAGAACCACCCGTGCCGCCAATTGTGTTTAACCAACCAACGGCAAACCGCTGGAAAGTTTGACAAAGATAATATTGATTTGAATACAGTTGATAAATAACACAAAATAAATACATTTCAAAAACTGAATGTCCCCCACAGTGTCCCCCAACAAGAAAACGCCCAACTATCTATTTAATAATCAGGCGTTTATTTTTTACTATTGTTGACCCACAAGGATTCGAACCTCGACATACAGTACCAAAAACTGCAGTG
>JBAWXL010000283.1:0-5776 GCA_037144095.1 Bacteroidota bacterium | reverse complement strand
TTAATTTTTAATTCTTCATTATTAATTATTCCTTCACCACCTTCCTAAACTCAAATCTCTCCCCATTCCCCAATTTAATCATATACATCCCTTGAGCAAAATTCTTAGTTTGAACTATAGTTTTCTCCACAAAACTTCCCTTAAAAAAAACTTGCCCAATCGAATTCATAATCTCAAATTCAATTTTATCCCAATTCCCTTTAGATTCTATAATCAATTCATCCAAAACAGGATTAGGATAAATATTTATCCCATTATTATTATTTTCATTTTCTTCTAATCCTGTATTTACAACATGAATAATAAAAACCATCACATTTCTGATATTAGAAGTATCCGAAACGCATCCATTTAAAGTAACTATATCATAATAATCTCCATCAATTGTTGCAGTATAGGTTTGATTAGTAGCCCCAACAATAATCCCAAACTGATTAAACCATTGATTACCTACCAGCGCATTTGAAGTAAGCACATTTCCAACTTGAGTAATCACAGGGGTTGGAGGAATAGGATATACTATTAAATTAGTTTGAACAATGCTATCACATCCAATAGCAGTAACAATAGTATCAGTATAAGCCCCAGTTGTGGTATAATAATGAATTCCCACTTTAAATGTATCACCTAAACAAATTGTTGGATTTAAAGAAACCTGCTGTTTCTCTTGAACTGTCAAATGAATAGTAAGTATGCTATCGCAACCCAATGAAGTGGCAAGGGTATCAGAATATGTCCCCGAAATTGAATAATTATGAGTACCAATTGTGAAGGTTTCTCCTTGACAAATTATTGGATTAATGGTATCATGTTGAATTACTCCAACAGTTAGATTAGTGGTAATAATACTATCACATCCTAAAATTGTTGTTAAAGTATCGTAATAGGTTCCTGAAATGGAATAATTATGTTGCCCAACTGTAAATGTATTCCCCTGACAAATCACTGGATTAAGACTATTTGCAATCGTTGGTAAAACAATTATTTTTACACTATCTCTTCCAACACATCCACTTCCAATAGAACTTGTAACCTTGTAAAACCCACTTTCCAAATTAGAAACATTTGTAATAATTGGGTTTTGATCTGAACTCACAAAATTATTAGGACCTGTCCAATGATAGGTATTTGCTCCTGCTGCACTCGATGTTAATTGGAGTGTTTGCCCTGAACAAATCGGAAGACTATTACTTCCTGTAACTGGGTTTGTATTAGCCACAACTGTCACAGTACTGGTCAATGTATAATAACAAGGAGTATTTCCTCTGGTTGCGATCAAACATGAATAATTTGTAGTTGATATTGGACTTACTGTTATTGAAGAAGTTGTATCTCCTCCTGGCGACCAAGAATAACTAAGTGCACCCACAGGAGCGGAAAGTGTAGCAGATTGTCCTTGACAAATAGTGCCAGGTGCAATAATTTCATAAGAGGAGCATGAACAATCAATATAAGCGTAGCCAAAATGGCCTCCCAATACACAATCGGAAGCTGTGAATTTTATCGTAACAGTTTGTCCTAAAAAAGCAGATAAATTTATACTTATTGGTGTCCATGGTTTATAAGCTACATCACTATTAGTCAATGATTGAATAAAAGCTGTATTTGGTAATGCTACAGAATATATACCACAGGGAATCAGATTTCCATAAGGATCATATAAATCAATTTTAAAAAATGGTTGAACATTATAATCATGTAAACCATTTTGAAGAACTACAGCATAATTATAAGTGAAATTAGTATTTGATGTAGTTACCAGAAAAGTCTGTTCAATACTAGCAGCTTTGTTAATCCCTCCAATATATTGATCTCCCAGACGGAGTGAAGTTGTCCCGCTAAATACTCTGGGGAACCCTCCAAAAGGATCATTTCCGCCAGTCATTAATGAAAAATGAAGACCGCTAGTTGTGTTAAAAATAGTTGGGAGATAAATTGGTGTAAATTCATTAGGCAAGCCATAAGAAGGATTACCAACTGTCCCATACCATCCTATAAATCCATTCTCAAAACCCAAATTGGAACAAGCTAATTGAGTCGGTTGTGGTACGGGTTCAAAAACACATAGACCAAACAATCCTACTGTTGAATTAAGATTTTTCCAAAAACGTACATAAACTGTCGATCCAGGAATTAATCCATATTGATTAATTTCAGGCATGACTGAAATATTATTGCTTTGACTATTGCATGTAATCAAAGTTAATGTGTCACAATTCCCTATATATATCGCCATACTGCTGCTTCCTATACCAAGATCTTCTGCTACGAATACTAAATGTCCTGAAGCAGGAACTATTGCTTTAAACCAAATATCACCACCATAATAATTTCCACATCCGGGAGCAGGAACACCGGCCGAAGCTGTTGCCCCGGCATTTGAATATGTTATATAATTGCATATTGAATCAACAATTATAGGAATCGCTCCTAAACAATCATCATTTATTGGGGGAGGAGGATCATAAACACATAAACCAAAAGTTTCACCTAAACTATATGAATTTCTCCAAAATCTAATATAAATTGTAATACCAGGAGTTAATCCTGTTTGATAAATCAAAGGCATTAAGCCATTGCTACTGCTATTTTCATCACAAGCCAATAAAATTAATGAATCACAATTGCCTTTATAAATTGCCATTGCACCATCAAGCATTCCGGCTGTCTGTGAATCAAAAATTAAAATACCTGATGCCGGTGCAATTGTCTTAAACCAAACATCTCCTCCTGCATAACTTGTACATCCGGGGGCAGGTATACCTGATGAGGCAGTGGCACCAATATTTGTATAAAAAGTATATGAACATGTTGTGCTTGATGTAATTGAAATAGCTCCCAAACAATCATCATTTATAGGAATAGGTGGATTATAAACGCACAAATCAAATGTCCCACCTACAGTAAAATAATTTTGCCAAAACCTTAAATATATTGTGGAACCTGGAATTAAACCTTCTTGATTAATCATAGGCATTTGAGAATTAAGACTACCATTATCATTACATGTTATCAATGTTAATGCACCACAACTGCCTGAATAAATTGCCATCCCACAATTACCAGCATTTATGTTATGGGAATCGAAAATTATTCTTCCCGATGCTGGTACTATAACACTAAACCAAACATCTCCCCCAGAATAGTTTGCACATCCCGGTGCCGGAATTCCTGCTGACCCCGTTGCACCAACAGTAGTATAAGTTGTATATGAACATATAGTATCGGGAATAATAGCAATTGCCCCTGAACAATCATCATTTATAGGGCCATGGGGTTCATAAACACATAAATCAAATGAACCACCGTTTACAGAACCATTTTTCCAAAATCTAATATAAATTGTTGACCCGGGGACTAAACCAGATTGATTTATTCTTGGCATTGAATTAATATTACTATTTGCATCACAAGTAATCAAAACCAATGAACCACAATTTCCCGAATAAATTGCCATCCCACTGCTCCCTATTCCCTCATTATAAGAATCTATAATTAAATGCCCCGATGCAGGCACAACCACGCTAAACCATATATCCCCTCCCAAATAATTTGCACATCCAGGCGCAGGAACTCCAATAGATGCCGTTGCCCCAACACTTGAATAAGTAACAAAAGTACAGATTGTGTCAACAGCAATAGCAATAGCCCCCGAACATTCATCATTAATAGGTGGCGGTGGTGGAGATTCAATATTTCCCAAACAAGATAAACATATAATAATGTTTAAAAAACAAAGTAAAATTCCTTCTTTTAATTTATATAGTTTCAAGATATTCATCATATTAATCTTAAAATAAATAATGATTTTTATTTTCATAAGACACTTAATATCTATAAAAAGTTGCCTGCCTGTAAAATTAGACAATTTTCATGAATATTCCCCTTCTCTTTATGTATATACCCTTAAATTATGCGATGCAGCTAAACGGAAATTGCATTTCCGCTTCTAACACCGGATAATTTGCATTTATCCCAATAAAATGTATACCCATAGCCTTATCATTAAACTTTTCTCACTACAAAACTAATATAAAAACAAACTCCAACCCCTCAAAAAAATATTTTCCCAGCACATCAACACATCAACACATCAGCACATCAGCATATCAGCACATTAGCCTGTTCATAACTATTTTCTATTTATTTGAAATAAAAAAATTGCCAATCCAAATAATTTATATAATTTTGCGTCATGTTTAAATTTCATAATTTTCTCAAACTACCAAAACACAGTCCAAAAGCCTTAGATTTGGCTAACAAGAGTGCCATTCCCACCTTGCGCCATCTAACTTCCGGTTCATTTTACTTTGTAAGCAGAAAATTAAGAAACATTACCACTTCAATTAAAAATTCATCCATACTACTCATATCAACATCCATAGAGCAAATTACGACTACCATTCCAGCCGCAATAATTTCCATAGACCATCTAACTACTAGCATTCCGCTTACAACCTCTTCCATAAAGCCACGATTAATGACCATAGAACTGGCAACAATATCCATAGAGACAAGAAATACAACCATACCGCTCCGAATGACTTCCATACTGCTCCGAACACCTTCCATACCGCTCCGAACGCTTTCCATAGAAGAAAATATAATATGAATTATTTAATAATCTATCTAACAAACACAATATGAACAAATTCGAAATTGCACGTTGGACGAAAAATTTAAATGTAAAATTATTTCTTTCCGAAAACCACGATGATCTGATCCTGATTCTACTATATCTTGTAGAAGAAAACGAATTCCTTGCCTTAATGGCTGAAGTCCAAACCGCTATCGATAAAGAAGCCGAAGACATTAGCGTAATTACCGCCGAAAAACAACTTGTTAAATTCGACATGGGGCATTTTCTTTTCGATTTATCCCTTCGTGCCTCAGTCGAAGCCCATCAGCTCCACATGAACGAGCTTTCCCTCGCACTCGATCGTCCACTCTCTTATTTTACCGATGCCAGCGACACCGATGCAAGTACAAGAGCACACGAAACTATTGCTCTACTCTCAAATCCCGCACTTACATCAATCCTCCCTGCTGATATTGTTACTGCTCATGCAAAAGAAACAGCCTACAATGCCATTAAAATTCTACCAAAACACGAAATTAAACTAAAAAAATCAGAAACAACAGCCATTATTCCTGAAAAATTAAATCTTATTGACGAATCAGAAAACCGCATTGGCAAATTAATTTATTCCTACCGTAAAAATCTCATCAATGCATGGGAAGAAGTCATCAAAGTCGGCGAACCTGTTGGTGTTCGTCATATTTCATTAGTCTTTAAGCTAACCGACCATACCACAGGAGTTCCACTACCTAAAGTTAAAGTAACACTAACCAATGGCATAACAACCATCACCCGCTACAGCTCAAAAATAGGATGGGCACGCTTCTACAGTTTAGAAACCGGCAATTGGTCAGCCCAAATCGAATACGAAACCTATCATTCCCAATCCAAAACCGATATAGGAATAGAAGAAGATAAAATCGTCAAATTCGATATAAAACTCGAAAAAACAACCCCCACAACTCCCACAGAAGAAACCCCAACCCAAGAAACTCCCACCCCTCCCGATTCTCCAACTCCCGAAACACCCTCCGAACCCACTCCCCCCACCGAATAACCCAAATCTTAGATCATAAATCTCAAATCAAAAATCCGAAAAGGCTTACGCAAGTAAGCCTTTTCCTTTGTGAAACCCACTCGTAAAGCGTAGCGTCTCGTTACGCTTTGTTCATCAGGCATCCTGCCTACACAACTATC
>JBAWXL010000282.1:0-5831 GCA_037144095.1 Bacteroidota bacterium | reverse complement strand
TTGACCTTTTTCAATGCAAATTTATACATTTATTTTCATTTTGGAATTAATCATTACATCATCACATCAGCATATCATCAAATCAAAAAGCCCCCCATTGCTGAGAGGCTTTTATTAAAAAAAACAATTTAAAAAACACTTATCGAGAAAACTATTTTAAATTAAACTTAAATCCGGCACTAACCGATGCATAAGGCAGAAAATGAGTGCCACGGTCGATGGTGATATCCGTTTCTAAGCCAACGTTACCTTTAATAAACAAATTCATTTGATTCCACACTTCTTTGGTTTTGCATAGCCTCATATTCACTCCAAAAGGAATGAAAACACTTGCCAGAATAGTTGGTTTGCCATTCATTTGGGTTGTGATCTCGTCGGTTCCAAGTAAACTAAGATCGTTAAAATTATTATAGTTTGGTTTAGCATTCAAAAAGTTAAGTGTAACTGCGCTATCGCGGGTTGTTTTTTCATAAATACGAGATGTGATGGTATAGCCGGCATTGATTCCATATCCTGTAAATAAAGAAAACATTTTTTCGGGATCTGTTTTGTATAGGTATTGAAAACTTACACCCAACACATCCGCTTCTTTACGATAAATATGATGAGTTCGGGTAATTGTATCTGTTTGATAGATTACGGAATTAAAACTAAGCGTATCTCCTGTTGTACTAGAAAACTTTGTTGTATTGTGGTTTACAAGATCTGATCCGGAATAATATAATCCAATCAACATCTCACGTTTAGTATTATAAGTACCTAATTTTTTGCTGTATGGGTTAAAACCTATTTCAAGGTTCAACATTTTACGAGTGTTGCCATTACTATTAAAGTTTCCCATCATCGGATTGTTGCGATTATCATTTTGATTCGTAGAATTATCGTTTAGGTCAGGAGCATTTCCGTTTTGATCGGAATTATTATTATCACGTTCCCTTGATTTATACAAATTCGATTGGGAGCTGATGTTTAATGAGGAAATTTTCAAACAAGCTTTCTTTTTTTCAGGCTGAGAGGTGGTCCCTGGGTTCAATACCGTTTGACTTCGACTCATAAATGAGAAGGAAGCTAAAATTAATAATAACAAAAAGGTTTTTTTCATGGTATTTGATTTTAAATTATATTGACAAAACGCTTCAAAACACTTATTATTTCATTGCTTTAGCCAAGATGAACCTTTTTATAGTTAACAAACCTTAAAACATTTTTCCTATAGCACGATAAATAACTAATTCCCCAATAACTTTCCCCCATTAATAGAAAATTAGTATTTTTGCAAAAAAACTCAATCAACAAAAAAATATCTCTATGGGAAAAGTATTAATAATAGGAGCTGGTGGAGTAGGCAGGGTAGTGGCTTATAAAGTTGCACAACACCCCGATGTTTTCACCGAAGTGATGATTGCCAGTCGCACACTATCGAAATGCGATGAAATTGTTCAGGCTATCGGAAACCCCAACATCAAAACTGCACAGGTCGATGCAGAAGATGTCCCTGCATTGGTTAAATTATTAAAAGAGTTTAAACCCGAATTGCTCATCAATGTGGCTTTGCCTTATCAGGATTTATGCATCATGGATGCCTGTCTCGAAGCGGGAGTCAATTATTTGGATACGTCTAATTACGAACCCAAAGAAGAAGCCAAATTCGAGTAAAGCTGGCAATGGGCATATCAGGATAGATTTAAAGAAAAGGGATTAACCGCTATTTTAGGTTGCGGATTCGATCCGGGTGTTACCAGCATTTTTACCGCTTATGCCGCAAAGCATCATTTCGACGAAATGTATTATCTCGACATTGTCGATTGCAATGCCGGTGACCATGGAAAGCCTTTTGCCACCAATTTCAATCCTGAAATCAATATCAGGGAAGTTACCCAAAAGGGAAAATATTGGGAAAATGGCAAATGGATTGAAACCGCTCCCCACGAAATTCACATGCCTTTGCATTATCCCGAAGTAGGAGTGAGGGAATCTTATGTGATTTATCACGAAGAACTTGAATCGTTGGTTAAGAATTTTCCTACCCTCAAACGCGCTCGTTTCTGGATGACTTTCGGACAGGAATATCTAACCCACTTGCGCGTGATACAGAACATTGGAATGGCAGGGATTGTTCCAATTAATTATAATGGAATGGAAATCGTTCCCATACAGTTTTTGAAAGCCGTATTGCCCAATCCGGGCGATTTGGGCACCAACTATAAAGGTTGGACATCGATAGGATGCCGCATAAAGGGCGTTAAGGATGGAAGTGTGAAAACTTATTATGTATACAATAACTGCAGCCACGAAGCCGCATTCAAAGAAACCGGCACACAGGGTGTAAGTTATACCACCGGAGTTCCTGCCATGATAGGAGCTATGATGTTCCTGAAAGGATTGTGGAAAAAACCAGGAGTGTTCAATGTAGAAGAATTCGATCCCAATCCATTTATGGAAAAACTCAATCAATACGGTTTGCCCTGGAACGAATTGCATGATATTAGTTTAGGACTATAATCTTTCGATTTACGAGCTTACAACTTCTAAAATCAAAAATCGTTATTCTTAAGTCATTTTCCTTTTGCAACTTTGTGCCCCAACTTTGTGTAACTTTGTGTTCCTATATCTAAAATCATAAATCGTTAATCCCTGACTGCCGTCAGGCAGGATTATTCTTAAATCATTAAAAATTATTCTTCATTCTTAAAATGCCCATAGATTTCTCAAAAGTTCCCTCTCCCTGCTATGTGTTGGATGAACAATTGCTTGTGAATAATCTTCAGCTCATACAAAATGTTTCAAAAGCTTCCGGAGCTGAAATTATTCTTGCTTATAAAGGCTTTGCCATGTGGAGTATATTTCCTCTCATCAGGCAGTATATTACAGGAGCTTCAGCAAGTTCGCTTTTCGAAGCACGGCTTGCATTTGAGGAAATGAAAACCTTGGCGCATACCTATTCTCCTGCATATAATGAAAAGGATTTCAGTGATGTGATGAAGTATAGCAGCCATATCACCTTCAATTCACTTACTCAATACGAAAAGTTTTTACCTTTTATTCAGCAATTTCCGAAAGAAATTTCAATTGGACTGAGGGTTAATCCTGAGTTTTCAGAAGTAACCACAGAATTATATAATCCTTGTGCTCCAGGTTCCCGTCTTGGTCTTATTGCTGAGCAATTACCAAAAGAATTACCACCTCATATCGAAGGATTGCATTTCCATACCCTATGCGAATCATCTTCTTATGACCTTGAGAAAACCCTGAATGCCTTCATCGAAAAGTTCGGACATTATTTACCTCAGATAAAGTGGTTAAACATGGGAGGGGGACACTTAATGACACGCAAAGGATATGATGTTGAGCATCTCATCTCCATAATTAAACGCTTTAAAGAAACTTACGGAATTCATGTGATATTAGAGCCCGGAAGTGCCTTTGCCTTGGAAACGGGTTATCTTATTTCTACAATACTCGATGTTGTAGAAAACAAAGGAATCAAAACTGCCATACTCGATGTGTCATTCACAGCCCATATGCCCGATTGCCTCGAAATGCCTTATCAACCATTAATACTAAGTGCAATTGATTACAATAAAGATGCTTTCACCTACCGTATGGGAGGCAATAGCTGTCTTTCGGGTGATTATATGGGCAACTGGTCTTTCGAAAAAGAACTTAAACCCGGCGATCAGATTTTGTTTAATGATATGATACATTACACCATGGTGAAAACATCCACATTTAACGGAGTGCAACATCCTTCAATTGGAGTTTGGAATGATGAGGAGGGATTCAGATTAATCAGACAATTCAACTACGAAGACTATAAAAATAAATTATCCTAAAGATAAACTAACTATAAATAAATGAAAAAGGAACCACTATACAGTGATTCCTTTTTTTCATTTATCTAATATTTTTTACTTTAGACCTCTCTTTTCGAGTAATGGATCAATAGAAGGATCTTGTCCACGGAACTTTTTGTACTGTATCATTCCTTCATCATCACCAGATTCTTTCAGGCAATATTTACGGAATTTAGCAGCCAATTCTTTATTAAAGATCTCTCCCTTTGAGGTTTTGAAAGCATTAAACGCATCAGCATCTAACACAGCTGACCATAAATATACATAATAACCAGCACAGTATCCACCATCCCAAATGTGTGAGAAATAGGTTGAACGATAACGAGGTAAAATCTCAGGAATTAATCCGATTTTATCCATGGCAGTTTTTTCGAATTTTTCAATATCAAGGTTAGCGGTATCAGTTAATTCATGATAATCTAAGTCAAGAATTGAAGCAGCAATATATTCAACGGTTGCAAAGCCCTGATTGAAATGTCCGCTATTGGTTATTTTCTGGATTAATTTATCAGGCATAACTTCTCCTGTTTTGTAATGTTTTGCAAATGATTTCAAAACCACTGGTTCGCTTGCCCAATTTTCCATAAACTGAGAAGGCATTTCAACATAATCTTGCGGAACATTACCTGCAGTGCGTGTATATTTCCCTTCAGAAAACATAAAATGCAATGCATGACCAAATTCGTGGAATAGGGTTTCTGTTTCATCCCATGTTAATAGAGAAGGAACATCACCGTTAGGTTTTGTGAAGTTGCAAACTATTGAAATAATTGGATCAACTTTTTTCCCATTTTCCCATCCGGCAGCTCTGAATGTTGTGCACCAGGCTCCGCCTTTCTTTGATTCGCGTGGGTAATAATCTAAATAAAGAACTGATAAATGTTTGCCATCTGCTTCTTTTACTTCAAAAACATCAATACCTGGGAAATAAACAGGAATATCTTTAATCTTTGTAAATGTAATACCATACAGTTTGTTGGCAACACTAAACATTCCATCTCTAACATTCTCCATCTTCAAATAAGGCTTAATTTCATTCTCATCTAAGTCATATTTTGCTTTCTTAACTTTTTCGGAATAATACCACCAATCCCATGATTGTAATTTAAACTTTCCACCTTCTTTGTCGATAATTTTTTGCATTTCAGCAGCTTCCTTTTTAGCAACAGGGAGGGAAGCTTTCCAAAGTTTCATCAGGAATTCATCTACATTGGCAGTGGTTTTCGACATATTATCATCAATTACATAAGCAGCATAACTAGGAAATCCAAGTAAATGTGCTTTTTGTATGCGAAGATTGGTCATTTTTGTAATGAGTTTTTTATTGTCAAATTCATTATTATTATTTCCTCTCATAAAGTAACCACGATATAACTTTTCACGCAATTCACGGTTTTCAGCATATTGAAGGAATGGAATCATGCTTGGTTTGGCAGGAGTGAACACCCATTTACCTTCCATTTTATTTTCTTTTGCAGCAGCCGCAGCTTCGTCAATGCTTCCTTGAGGTAATCCTTTGAGGTCTTCTTTTTTATCAATAACCAATTTGAAATTCTTATTGATTTCGGCAAGTTGATTTTTGCTAAACTTCACAGTAAGATTAGCTAATTCTTCATTTATCTTTTTTAATTGTTCTTGTTTATCTTTAGGAAGATTGGCTCCATTGCGAACAAAATCGCGGTAATATTTCTCAACCACTCTCAATTGTTGCGAATCGAGTTTCATTTCGTTGCGTTTATCATAAACAGCTTTGATACGATTGAACAGCTTTTCGTTCATCGAAATATTATCAAAATGCTTCGAGGTCAACGAACTTAGCTGCATTTCTATTGTTTGCATCTTTTCGTTAGTGATGCAACCAGTCATGTTAAAGAACACATTACTCACTTTTGTCAGAAGTTTACCTGATTTATCAAACGCCAAAATGGTGTTTTCGAAATTGGCAGGAGCTGGGTTTTTAACAATCGAATCAATTTC
>JBAWXL010000281.1:0-5848 GCA_037144095.1 Bacteroidota bacterium | reverse complement strand
TATAGCTGGTAAACTAAAATTTGATTACCCACCCTATCCGTTATAGAACCATATTATTGTTAGGAGAATAATTACAGAAATTGTGTATCTTTGCTCTTTGGTTATGTATTTTATTTGCAGCTTAATTTAATGAGAAATGAGCAATTAAATTTTATCAATCAGGACAAGGAATAAACTGTTTTTCTCCTTTATCGTGCAAGATATTATAAACCTGTTTTCCATGTAAAATGCTGCAATTATTATTTGGATTTAGATAATTTTACTAATTATGAAAAATATAATTATACTCATAAGTTTTATTCTTCTAGCAAGCTTTTTATTGGCTCAATCGAAGCTCGACGGCATAAAGAATAAATTAAATTCAGCCAAATCTGATTCGTCAAAAATTAGTTTGGTGCTTGATATCGCAAATACATATAATGGGTCATTGCCAGATTCTGCCATGTATTACTGTGATATTGCGCTGTTTATTGCTAAAAAATTGAATTATAAAAAGGGAATAGCAAGCTGTTTAAATTACAAAGGAAGTATTTATTCCTATATGGGTTTGTTTGAAAAAGCCATTGATAATTATCTGAATTCATTAAAACTCTATGAAGAGTTGCATGATGCACAAGGAATGGCACTATGTTATGGAAATATTGGCACATTACATTCAGATCAGGGCTCAAATGCTATTGCGCTACAATATTATTCAAAAGCAATTAAAATATTTGAAGAACTTAAGGATAATAAAAGCCTTGCTAGTTGTTATAATGGCATCGGGAATATTTACATAAGAAATAACAATTTTGAGCAAGCAATTGAATATTATTCTAAATCTGAGAATAAATATAATGAAGCAGAAGATAAAAATGGAGTTTCAATTTGCAAATGTAATATCGGAGGAGTTTATCTTGCCATGGGAGCTTCATCTAAAGTTAAATCGAGAGCAGCAATTGAATATAAAAAAGCCCTTGAATATTTTCTAAAATCACTGACTGCTTTTAAAGAAATTGGCAATAATTATGGCCTGGCAAACGCATATAATAGTATAGCTTATACACTAACCGCCCAAGGAAAATATGGTGAAGCCATTGAATATGCAAATAAAGGCTTATCTATTGCATTGGGAACAAAAGATTTACCTATGCTTAAATCTTCTTATGATGTATTGGCAATTGCTAATGACAGTTTGCAAAATTATAAAGAAGCTTATAAGAATCAAATACTTTTTAAATTGATAAATGATAGCATTTTTAATAGCGAGAAAAGCCGGCAAATTGCAGATATGCAGGTGAAATATGAAAGTGGGAAAAAAGAAAATGAGAATGAAATATTGCGTCAGAAAAATGAGATTCAACAATCAGCTATTCAAACTCAGGTATATATTCGAAATACATTTATTTATTTTTCAATCATCGTTACATTGGTAGTTGTGTTTTTAGTTTTTCGTTATTACATAAAGCAAAAGGCAAATAAACTTCTTTCGGAAAAGAATGACTTCATTAATAAACAAAAAGATGAGCTTGAAGAAATTTCTAAAATGAAGGATAAAATATTTGCTGTTATTATGCACGATTTGAAAAATCCTTTTAATACGGTGGTTACGCTGGCAAATTTCATGGAAAATGAATATGAAAATATGGCAGAAAATCAAAAGTTCAGAGGCATACAGTCGTTAAACAAATCGGTTATTAATGTTGATGAAATGCTTGAAAATTTGCTGGATTGGTTGAACGCTACCAAAAATAATCTGGTGCTGCACAAGACTTGTTTTGAAATTGGATCGACTATTGACTCTGTTGTAAAATTGTATAAATCTCGTGCCGAACAAAAATCAATTCATCTGCATTCAAGTGTTCAAGCAAAGATTTTTGTTTTTGGTGATGAACGTATGATAAAAACGGTATTAAGAAATTTGGTAGATAATGCTATTAAGTTTACGTTTCAGGAAGGGGAAGTCAATATTATGGCAAATGAAGAAAATGATGACATTATTATCGCTATAGCGGATACCGGAGTGGGAATTGAAGAGGATGATAATGAAAAAATATTTAAATTGGATTATCTATATACGACTAAAGGAACGGATTATGAAAAAGGAGGAGGTTTGGGCTTGATGCTTTCAAAGGAATTCGTTGAAAAAAATGATGGTAGGATATGGTTTGAAAGTGAATTAAATGTTGGCAGTACATTTTATTTTTCTGTAAAGAAGGGAGAATTATATGAATGAAATTAAGATTATCTTGGTTGATGACCATGATATAGTAAGAGATGGATTGAAGGTGTTGTTAATGAACCTATCTGATATAAAAGTGATAGGAGAAGTTTCGACAGGGTTTGAGCTTTTTAACCTATTACAAAACATTAAACCTGATATAATTTTAATGGATATTTCATTGCCAAAGATGTCGGGTATAGTGATAACCAAAACAATAAGTCTTGAATATCCTGCTTGCAAAGTTATTATGCTAACCGCCAGTGTAAATGAAAAATCAGTTTCTGAATCGTTTAAAGCAGGGGCTTTGGGGTATTTGCCAAAAAACATCAGGCAAGATGAGTTATTAGACGCGATTAGGGAGGTGCATAAAGGGAATAGATATATTGCCAAATCAATTTCGGATGATGTGATGAATAAATATTTAAGTAAAAATAAATCAGAGGCTTTAGGTCAGCCTAAGGTAGAGGGGGAACTTACGAAACGTGAACTTGAAATTATTGAATTGTTTGCAGAAGGGTATAATTATAAAGAAGTGGCGGAGAGATTAAGTATCTCGTACAATACGGTTGAAACACACAAAAAAAACATATTTGAAAAGCTTGAAATCAATTCAATAGTTGAGCTGGTGAAATATGCTATAAAACATGGAATCATTTCTGTGTGATCGTTCTTTTCATTACTTTCTTGCCTTATACCGTATTTATGTTACTCGTTTTTGAAAATCACTTTAATATGGTATTGTGAGTGAATTTATTTCAATATTACTTTGCGTTTTCAAATTAGTATCATGTGTTTAGACTGTAAGTTTATTGGGATTTATCGTTTATTTAATTACACTATTGTCCGATATGGAATTATTGGGTTTTACATAATGACGATGAATAATATTGAGAAAGTATGATAAAACATATCTGATAATAAAATGAAAACCTCATTGTAATTAATTCGCTAAAAAATATTATTCTGTTGAAAGACCGGCGGCTAAATGAATTTGACCCTATTTAATAAAATCAACATATTATGAAAAAAGTGTACCTTAAAAAAAATGTTTTTTTGCTCTTCTTTTTGTTTGTTTTTCTGTTTTCAAATAATGTTAGTTCTCAAGTAGAATTTCATTATCTCCCGGGCTTCAGTACTTCACTTTTTGACATCAACAATTCAGGGAAAGCAGTTTCAAGCTCAGGAGTGTATGATTTTATTCTTGATACTACTGTTCCAATGGATACTATAGCCGTTTCATTGTCTGGGATAAACAACAATGGAGATTTGATTGGGACAATGCCACTCAATGTAAACGGCAATATTATTGAACAACCCGCATATAAACGAAATGGTGTTTGGCATGCGGTTGGATATTTTCCCGGTTATACAGATCAAGCTACAGTATCAACAGCACAAATTTCTGAAAATGGAAATTTTATAAATGGGCAAATGAGTACAGATTGTTGTTCTCAACAAGCGTTTTTATACAATACCAATACCGGAGTTTTAGAAAAGATAGCCGACACAGCAAATCTATATAGTGCCGGATATTCGGTAAATAATACGGGAATTATCGGTGGTTGGTTCGATCAGCAACCAGGCGGCGGAACCTTAAGAGTACCTGCTTATATGACCACAGGCTCTGTAGTGACAGCAATTCCAGGCAGTTTACCCACTTCAAGTGTAAATGCAGTAAACGCAATCAACAACTCCAATATAATGGTTGGAGACAAAGACCAAAAACCTTTTATTTATGATTTGACAAATAATACTTTTACACAATTTGCAATACCTTCCGGATATACTTCAGCAACTTTTACCAGTATATCAGATAATGGAATTGCTGTAGGGTATTGCGATAAATTTGATGCTGTTGTAAATAGGGAAGCTATAATTTATCACCCAAATTTAGGATCACAACCCGTTTTTTTAAGCGTAATTTTGAATTCATTTGGAATTACAAATTTCGGCACAGTTGACGGTAAATTAGGAACTGCCATGGCAATTTCTCCTGATGGGAAATATATTTGTGGATGGGATAATAACATGTCTGTTTTTGCTTCAGGTTGGGCTGTAAGTCTGAAAAATCTATTGTTCACCAGTTGTTTTACAATTTGTCCTGATAACATAACTGTGGTTAGTCTTGCAGGTCCAAAAGTCGTCAATTACACAGTGCCTTCATTCATTTGTCCCACTCATCCCAATGCAACAATGGTATTGGCTTCTGGCCTGGTATCAGGCTCATCATTCCCTATTGGCACAACAACCAATGTTTTCAATCTTGTTGATTCCGGCATCACAATTAGTACTTGTAGCTTTGATGTAATCGTTAACGACTTCTATTGTATCCCTTCAATTCCTCTTGTTGAGCCGATAACACTGCTTAATTTTGCCGGTATTAACAATAGCTCATCTGTTGATTCATTATTAGAATATGAAAATTTCACCACCATAAGTGGTAATGTAAATCAAGGCGGAACCTATTCCTCAATTTTAAAAGGAACCACTAATGGTGATTATACAGATTATTTTACCGCTTTTGTCGATTGGAATCAGGATGGCGATTTTAACGATATTTCTGAAAGATATGAATTAGGAAGTATAACCAACTCAACAGGAATCGATGGAATTCAAGCAACAGGCTCAATTCATGTTCCAATTGATGCTTTGCTCGGAACCACAACATTACGAATAATAAAAACAGATGGTTCTTACGATACCAGTTATTGCAACACCGGAAGTTCATTTATGGGTCAAGCTGAAGATTATAGATTAGTTGTTAGCACAAACTTGTCTGTGAATAGTGTTGGAAATTCAAATTTAATATACTATCCTAATCCAGTTAAAAACAAATTTTATGTTTCCAACAATTCCGAAATTGAATTGATAGAAATTTATAATGTTTTAGGACTAAAAGTTATCTCAAAAACACTAAACTCAAAAACCGCTATTATTGATTTATCGGATTTGAAAGCTGGAACCTATTTTGTGAAAACGTTTATAGGAAATTCTATTACAACTCTTAAAATGATTAAAGAATAGACTTGATTTAATACATCCGCCAATACATTTATCCAAGGGAAAACGGAGACAATTATATATACCACCATTCTGCATACAAGAGATTATGTGCTCAAATTCTGATAATTAAACTATTTGTTCTTATTCTTTAGTCTAATCTGAAAAATATATTAGCCCGATTAAATCAGGATTATTATTAAAAAGAAAAATAGTTCGATATTACATTATATTATTGTAGCTATCTGAAATACCACCAATCACTTTTTCATTTGTATTAAAAAGTGAAACAGATTGAGAAAAAATTTTAAAGCATAAACCATGAGTAGTTGAAGTAACACAAGGAAAATGCGTCGCAGCATTCAGAAAGGAATACATGTAAGTCAGAGAGCATGAAGAGACATAATGATTAGTGAACGAGTCAATCAGAGAGCACGACGAGGCATAAGGATGAGTGAACGAGCCATCCAGAGAGCATGACGAGGCATAAAGATGAGTGAACGAGACATCCAGAGAGCACGACGAGGCATAAATATGAGTGAACGAGTCATCCAGAGAGCATGACGAGGCATAAGGATGAGTGAACGAGGCATCCAGAGAGCATGACGAGGCATAAAGATGAGTGAACGAGACATCCAGAGAGCA
>JBAWXL010000280.1:0-5875 GCA_037144095.1 Bacteroidota bacterium | reverse complement strand
TGACACCACTGGATATACAGCTTCGGTAATGTCGTTTTCCTGATTCTTCCGTTGACTGAGAGTTCCAGGCAATCATCAAAAAACTCAGCTATTTTATCCATATAATGATATGAGATATTTTCATTCAATAATACTCCTGCAGGTGGGTTGAGACTCTTCATCTCCTGCCACTCCAAGCAGCCCTGTATTGCCCAGTTCAATATTCCAGGTAATTCATCTCTTAACTTATTCTCCAAGTATCTATCTATAATATTTTCTGGAAAATATGCCTTAAAATTTATTACATGAACTCTTCGAACTGCGCCCTTGTCTTTCAAGTCTATTGCAGGCATGTGGTTGGTCGCCAGGTAGAACTTGAATGTCGGTTTAAATTCGATATAGTCTTTGTATAAGTGCCTCGCTTGTACAAAGTCACCACCTGTGAGGCTTTTTATTAGACTCCAGGCCAATTCAACTTTCTTTTCAGTTTCGGCTACCATTGCACATCTGGAGCCAATGAGTTTTGCAAGATCATTTCTGATCCTGTTGTCATTATTAATTGCATTAAGGGTGTTGAAATCGCATTGCCCTGCATATTCACCCAGTAATGACCTGATAACTTCCCTGAATTTGGTTTTACCATTGCAGCCTTCACCGATTAAGATAATCAGGCATTCTTCATTGGTTAAACCAGTCAAGCTATAACCGACAAACCGTCTCAAGTAGTTAATTAAAGTTTGATTTTCAAGCATAATTTCATTCATAAAGTTTGTAAAAACTGGGCAAGTAGCATTTTGATCGTAAATTATATTGGTTGTCTTGGTTATGAAATTAATCTTATCGTGATCAAGTAATTTTCCTGTTCTCAGATCAATGGTTCCATTCAGACAGTTTAGCAACATCAGGTCCACGTCCAATTCATTGGCGCTGATCTTTATACGTTCATCTGTCTTGGCAATCTTTAGCATCGAAATAAGTGACTTATATGATTGAGATTGAAGGTAATGTTTCTGTTGTTTCTGTTGATTTAAATCTGTGATCGAGTTGTTTTGTGAATATATTTCTGTGATTAATTGTTTTGCAAGAGTATCAATTGTCTGGTTGGTATCGACTTTCCAGCGTGTTCCATCGTAAATAAGCCATTTCTGAAAATCGTGACAATATCTAATGCAAATTAGAAAATTGTCAACGAATAAAGTGGCATTTCCAATATCTGAGAGTTCGTAATTATTATTTTGCTGAGATATGTTTGTTTGGTGATAAACGCCAGGTGCATATTTAGCGACACTTCTGGCAATACTTGCCACTTCTTTTTCGGAAAGAGGTGGATGGCATTGGTTTTGATTTATTTGTTGTAAATTATCATTTAATTGTTTTTCGTCCATCCCATGATACCTCAAACTACCGGCGATGCTGGTTAATTTAGTGTTTCTTGATCCATCAATAACCGAACCCAAAGGATTATTATTACTTAAAACATTAATAACTTGAACTGGTTTATTATACGGCATACTGAGAGATTGATGGGGATAAAAGCAATTCGGGTCTGCGTATTCTACTGATACGGTTCGGACTGGATTATATTTTTTGTTGGTAGTTCCAGGTAATCTTAACGGCCATGAAATATTGGGAGTTATATCAAATTTCCAGCCATATTGTGTGCCTTTATCAAATATAGATTCCTGGAATCTTTTTGATAACGCAGATATTGTCATACGGTCTGTTTCATTCTTTATAATGTATGCTTGATCAAACAGCCAGTAAACATGAAAGCCTCCGCCGCTGTTTACTATCAGACTTGGCTTCCATGGCAATGAAAATATAAATGTCTGTAACTCATCCCTATTCGGAATATTTTTTTCATTATGATTCCCAACAGAAAAATCGAAGTCCATCCAGAAACCCGGTAAGACAGAGACTTCTCCCGCTGTTCCCCTTTGTTTGCCAGGCAGTATATTACGCCGTGTACCTAATCCAAAATATACATTTAATGTGTTATTATATTCCTGTACTGCTGAATCCACATCTGTAATCTGATTCGTGGGAATAAATTTCGACTCAGATACTGTTTTATTAATAAGACAAAAGATATTGATATATCCAGGTGGGAAATTATTTCTCCAGAGGAATTTTAAAAATTCAGATGGTTGATTTATATTATTTATTTGAGAATCCATTATAGGTTTGCCTTTTAATTGTTATGAAAATAGAAACAGCCGGCAGCATTAGCAGTGCCACCGGCTGTTTCTTTTCTTGCCGTCATAATTAATACAAATTATAACCAATATGTAATATGTTGTTTATCTTTTCCTCCATCTCCTTCCATGTGATCAAATTGTTGAGTTTATCGATACGAAGCTGTCGAATTTCCTCATAGTTTTCGAATAAACGATACGCGATAGCAAGCTTTTCTTCATATTCTTCTTCTCCCATTTCACATCGGGATACCTGTTCTTCCAGTTTTGTTTTTGCAACTTCAAAACCCCTGGAATAATATATTTCTTCCTGGATTAACTGTGTTTTAGTTAATCCATCATCAACAAAATCCTGCAATACGATTTTTTTGATGGGTTTGTTCTGTTGATTGTTGTTAAAATTTGTGTCAAAACTGATATTTGAATTCATTTTTTTCTATCCTTATATAATGAGATGATTAAAACAAAAAAAGCCAATGTGCATTTGCATGCATATTGGCTTCACCAAGATTAACAAAATATTTTGTATTATTTGCTATGTTTTTATAGTTGCACCTCCTTTGAATTATATTTTGATTATATATTTATTTTTGTGGTCAATTAATCTTGTCATAGGCAGTCCATAAATGAAAAAACTTCCTATGCGGTGAAATACCCAGTAAATAGCGCCGTTGTCAGTATGATTTTAATTTAGTTTATAAGGGGCCCATTCAGGCTGTTTTATGAGCTCTTGTTGGATGATCCTGACTTTATTTTGGAGCTGAACGAAATAATGAACATTCGCCAACTCCCTACATAAATCTTTGTTGACGCCATAGAGGTCGTTGTAAGTCAAATTCAGTTGATTTTGCACATATTCCAGAAACTGATCTCGATCAGGATGGTTATCAATTATACTTGATTTTTCACGAGATGTTTCAGCCGTATCTTTAAAATACATTCGATCTGGCCCTATTTTTTCAGCCGCTTTATCTGGGTTAAACCAAGCCACACACCCAAACAAACCCTCCTGGGCCCAAGAGCTTGAATCACTATAATGAACTGGAACTTGGCTCAGCACATCCATGGATGTAAGTCCCAGCAAATGAATTTTTAATCCGGCCGCTAAAATGGGTTTAATGGCCGTTTTTATGTTTTCAATTGTATTCTGTTTTTTATGTTTCGAGTAACCCAATGCGATAATGGGATGACTGTTTTGAACATAAATGCTTATCTCATCCCTTTCCTCGCCAATATAATCATGCACTACCGGAACAACTTTGAAGCCACTTTTTTCAATTTTATTCATAATAGGTATATTAATATCAGACCCATCAAGCTGGAAGTCCTCGTCGTAATTAAAAACAAAGTCAAAAAAATGATAATTTCTTTTGAGAAATGCAATAAAACCAGCGAGTGTTATTTTCGCAGTCCTATCTGATTGACTAAAGTTCTTTGTAAAAGCTCCAGAATCCAGGATCAGGCTATTTATTTTATCTCGATGTTCAGTCAACATCGATGGGTAGTCATTACCCCTTGTTCCAAAAGATATTAAAACATTAATTTCGGATTGCTGGTGTAGTTGCTTGTAAGCCAACAGAATATCTGCTTTTAATCCACTCAAAAAACATTTATGCTGCATTATCAACCTCTTTCGTTAAAAATTGTAATTTGTCGATATTGCTTTTGGTTTGATTTAGTCGATCCAAATCAAAATCATCGGGTAACATATTATTTTCCAAGTAATATTCAGTTATATTTATATGCATTGAATTTATTACATTTATTGATGGTAACGAGTGTTTTTTTTCTTTTTTATTGTCTCCCCCGCCTGTCTGGATCAAAACATATAATAAATCGTCAACATTATTTCCATTGCCAATACATTCCTGGATTGCTTTAATTGCCTGGCCTGATATTGATTTATTTGCCAATATAACATCCCATAATAATTCTATATCCACTTTATCGAAATCAATAATTTTTGATAGTTTTGCAAACTCACAAAAACAATGCAGTCGATGAAGTCCATCTTCCATCGGGTCATCGTAATTCTTGATCGTTTTTTTTATTTGGGTTGTTTCCAGCAACTCGTTGATTTTATTCGGATCAACTTTGTCAATTGCCATCAAAAACATATATAAATTATCAAAACCCATTTTAGCTAATTTTTTTATCTTTTCTTCACTTGTAACCTGTATTGCAATTGCCTGTTGAACCCTCCTTATGTCAATGTCAGGAAAAGTTATCCTCCAATTTTTATGGAATGCTTGATGCTGGCTAGTCCAGTAATCACGGAGTGATAAGGCTTTTTTGCCCAATTGATACCAGCCCAATACGAGGGCTTCTTTAGAGTTCAGATTTTTGTGTACAATTTGTAGATGCTGCTCTGATATTTCTTTTATAATTGTTTGAATGTCCAGTGTTGTACTTACTGGGGTTACTTGAGTTTGCCATACAACGCCATTTTGTGAATTTGAAACTGTTGCAGTAATGCCAGTGTCAAAGTCGTTAGATAACATTTTTTTACCTCCATGTTTGAGAAAATGTATGTGTTTGCGAAGATGTCTGCGCCAATAGATACTTCATCTGCATACAAAAAATACATTTTTATTCAGCAATATTTCAATTTTATTTTGGAGAAAACGATATTGCATAAAAAGTATAAAAAGAATGCATTGCGCAGATGTCTGATCATGTTTTATTTTTGCCTCAGAATTAATTTTAAGGCCGTTTTTCATGACCAGATGTTCGTGTAATATCTCTATAAAAATGATTTTTTTAAACATACCTATAAAATGTATGCGGTTTAATGATGACCATTTAAAAAAAGATAATTGTTTGAGAAAGAGTATGATAAAAACAAACTGATATAATTTAAATCGTTACTATTATTGACCGAGAGCATGCAAAAAGGCGCAAATTTGGTGAGTCAGACGCCACAGGAGGTTTCGGTGATTATATTGAATAATGCTGCCGAAAAAACCTTAATATTTTGGCTTGGAGTTGGGCGTACTGAACAATTCGAATCTGCAGGAGAGGAAAGGAAAGTGGAGGATACAGTAAAAGCCAGATTTAGTTACAATTTAGAACGCAGTTTTTTTATGTTATACGATATAGGTCTTTTTTCCTTTTGTCAATGAAAAAGAAATATTATTTTGAGATCAACGTTTATCACCATTCAATATCGTTATGAAACAGTATAACATGCTGATATTATTATATATTACTAATTTATGTGGAGATTAAACAAAACACTTTCACAATTCAAATCAAAGATATGCCGATTTTAATCAGAAATTTTTGCAAGGTGATTCTATTCCATTAAAATATGATCATCACAACGTCATGTTACGAATCTGATTTCTGTCTGGATTGACGCATAGGATTGATATTCCGCAGTTCCCCAAATTATGATCATTGTGCCCAAATTGTGCCCGTCAAGGTCAAATTGTTTCGCAAGGTTTCAAACGAAACCAAAAGTTAGTCAAAAAGTTCCAATAATATCAAATGATTGTTTTTGTTGGTTTTTTATCATGTTTAAAATTAGGACTTAAAATCCCTCGGGGTTTATCCCTGTACGAGTTCGATTCTCGTCCCAGGCACCAATAAAAACAGGAAGTTAAAGGCGTTTATTCTCTTTACGGATAAACGCCTTTTTTGTTCCCGTCTGAATTTGTACATCACCTGTACATCGTTTTAGGCTGTCGGGTGGTAATTGA
>JBAWXL010000279.1:0-5961 GCA_037144095.1 Bacteroidota bacterium | reverse complement strand
CATCCTATTCGAAAGCGACGAACACCACCATTTCAATCTGCTGAAATTCGCCACCATTATGCTGGGCGCAGCCCTGGCTTATGCAATAGGATAAATAAAAAAATGTTGCTCACATTTCAAATTTTTTCCGAAATTTGTGAACTAATTCAAGCCTTGCTTGTTTAAGAATAAACTTTAAAAACATTAAAAAATTATGTCAGTATTAGTAGGTAAAAAAGCGCCCCTATTTGAGGCGGATGCCGTAATTAACGGAGGAGATTTCGTTGAAAACTTCTCATTAGAACAATTCATTGGAAAGAAATACGTATTGTTTTTCTTCTATCCACTCGATTTCACTTTTGTTTGTCCAACCGAAATTCTCGCATTTCAGGATAAATTAGTTGAATTCGAAAAAAGAAACTGTGCAGTAGTTGGATGTTCAATCGACTCCAAATTCTCACACTGGGCATGGCTAAACACCGAGCTCAACAAAGGAGGAATTAAAGGTGTGAAATTTCCTTTAGTTTCCGATCTTACAAAAACTATTTCAGTAAATTATGATGTGTTAGCAGGAGAATATGACTATACCGATAATGGTGAAATGTCATTCATTGGCGGACCAGTAGCCCTACGCGGATTGTTTTTGATTGATAAATCAGGAGTTGTTCGTCATCAATTAGTAAACGATCTTCCATTAGGCAGAAGTGTTGACGAAGCCATCCGCACCTTAGATGCATTGCAACATTTCGAAGAATTTGGCGAAGTTTGCCCAGCCAACTGGTCGAAAGGCGAAGAAGCAATGAAAGCCACCCAGGAAGGTGTTTCAAGCTACTTAGACAAACATGCTAAACACTAATCAAGAATTTGTTTGAATTTAAAAAACGGTTGAATTTATTTTTAACCGTTTTTTTTATGCTCTTCAATTATCTTATCGAGCAGGCGGCTGGCACCAATGCGCATGTATTTTGAATTAAGATATTCTTCGCCCAGAAAATGTTCGGTCAGGGCACAATACGTCAAAGCCTGCAGAATTTCAGAAACCCCACCGGCAGCTTTAATCCCAATCATTTTTCGGGTTTTAAGAAAATGCTCTCTCACAGCCATCAGCATAACATATATTGATGTGGTGCTGGCTCCAAACGGAATTTTCCCTGTCGAAGTTTTAATAAAATCAGCCCCGGCATTAATGGCAAGCAGGCTGGCTTTATAAATGTTGTTTACTGAACCTAACTCTCCTGTTTCCAAAATAACCTTTAGGGTTTGATTTGCGCAACACTCACGAATGGCAGCAATTTCATCAAAAACTTCCTGATAGTTCCCCTCCAAAAACTTTCCCCTCGAAATCACCATATCTATCTCATCAGCTCCCTGCTCGATGGCATATTTCACCTCAGCCAATTTCACTTCAATGGATGTTTGTCCGCTTGGGAATGCCCCGGCAACCGATGCGGTTTTGATATCTGTTCCTTCAAGTGCAGCCTTCACCGTTTTCACAAAGGAAGGATACACACAAATGGCTGCCACTTGTGGAAGTCCATATTGATTCAAAGAAACTGCTTTTTCGCATAAAGCCAACACACTCGTATTTGTATCAGTAGCATCCAGCGTGGTCAAATCAATGAGAGTGGTAAGAATATTGATTTGCTTATACGTTATGTTATTTTCATGTGTTTCAGCCGTAATTTCAAATATATCAGCCGTAATTTCTTCTAAAGAAATATCAGGAATGTTTTCAAGAATTTTCATTTCAATTGGTATTAATAGAGGGTATAAAATTAATGAATTTTAGGCGAGTTTCATTAATCTGCCAAAAAATAACTGCTTACTTGCTTTTTTTATCCAAATCCACCCTAAGTGAAAATACGTTAGAGTTCAATGCTATCCCCGATTTCCCAATATTGGTGAGGGCATAATCAATGGTTATCATTTTCTTTATTTTAACCCCCAAACCCACATTGGGTTGAAATGTTTTCATTGATTTTCCACTCATATCCTTCTCGTCCTGTATATTTCCGGCTCCTCCCCTTAGAAAAACAATATTTTTATATCCGATTTCCAATCCCAAATGAGGGTCGATGCTTATTGGATTTGAACGAATCAATACATTTCTTTTTCCATCAAAAGTAAGATCGAGGTCAAGAGCCGCAAGCAAGGAAAAACTGTTCGAAATCTTAAAACCTCTACCGGCTCCTAAAATAAGTCGTGGCAAAGTACTTTCAAGTGAATTAGAAGGAAGTTCATTTCCGGTAGCCACAAAGGTTTCTTTCATTTTATCATTCAAATCAAATGACCATGCATTGAAAGTAGAAGTAATATCCTTTACCATCACACCGAATTTCCATTTCTTCAATTGATACTGTGCGCCAACATCAATTCCGAAGCCCCAGGCATGTGCAAAACTACCAATCTGACGATAAATAATTTTCACATTTGCACCATATTGCAAACCCGGAATTTTAGATTTCTTGGCATACGAAATCAAAAAGCCGTAATCAGCAGCCGAAAAAGTGGTAATCCGATTGTAATCTATATTCCCCTGATTGTCTATCAAGTCGGTTGTATTCATAATATTATCAACTCCAAACCTAATAATAGATAAACCTATAACGCTTGAAGTGTCAATCCTCATTGCAAAGGCGCCGTAATCGTATTTTGCAATGCCAGCAAAATATTCTGAATGCATCAGCGAAACCTGATAATCGGAGCCGAGATTAGCCAATCCTCCCGGGTTCCAATAACCGGCGGTTGCATCACCTACAATAGCCGTTTGAGTGTTGCTCATAGCCAGTCCCCGTGCACCCACTCCAAGCATTAGAAATTCGTTGCTATATTTAGGCGCTTGTGCCCATGTCACATTCATAAATGAAACATAAACAATAAGCATTAAAACTTTTCTTATCATACAATCGTGCAATTGAAAATTTGTTTAGCTAAAACGAAATCAAACTGATTTTATTATAATTTCACATAGGATGAAGATGCAAATAAAAAAGGTTATATCCACAATGTGTCTTTTCAGACAGTGGATACAACCTTTATTCTATGTGGGCCCACCTGGACTTGAACCAGGGACCTACTGATTATGAGTCAGTTGCTCTAACCAACTGAGCTATAGGCCCCGAAAAACTTCTGCAAAATTAGGAAAAAGTAGTTAATTTGCAAAAAAATATCTTTTATGATTTCTCTTTCTTCTTTCGATGCGCTGATTTTTGACTTTGGTGGTGTGATTCTTAATATTGATTTTGAGCTTACTATAAAAGCATTTCAACGAATTGGTATACTCTTCCCACACACTTATACATTAAAAGAAAACGGAAATAATTTGTTTGTTGAATTTGAAAAAGGCACTATTTCACCCGAACGATTCCGAAATGAAATCAGATGGCAGTCAGGTTTGAAAAGAAATGACTTTAAAATTGACCATGCCTGGAATGCACTCTTGCAGCATACAACTTCCGAAAGAATTGATCTGCTTATGAAATTGAAAGAAAAAACCCGTTTATTTCTGTTGAGCAATTCAAATCGCATTCATTATGATAAATATGTTCCACAAATCAATTCGGCTTTTTCCATTGATTTTATTAAACTATTCGAAAAGACTTATTTTTCCTTCAATCTTAAATTGCTTAAACCATCACAAGAAATTTATCAATATGTAATTGATAAACAATCGCTCAACCCTGAACGCACTTTGTTTATCGATGATTCTATAGCTAATATTGAGGGTGCGCAGGCAGTAGGTTTGCAAACTTATTGGCTTAAAGTGGAGGAAGATATTTGCGATTTATTTGACTTGGATTCAAATTAATTTAGCATAGAAGAGGATTATCCGGCTCACCTTTATCGTGTGATAATTTATTTTTTAAGAATCTTATCGGTTTTATTATCATAATTAACCCAATATTCTCCTTTGGGAAGCCCTTTGATAAGGATTTCTTTAGATTCGCCTTTTTCAATCAGAATGCCCTTGTTGTCATACAATTCATAAAGTGTCTGGTCGGAAAATGTTATGCTGTTGGTGGGTTTTAAATCCAGTATGCTAATTGGTTTTGCGGTGGAGGTGTATTTTGCATTTGGTGAACAAACTTTTCCGTTGGATTTGCTTACTCTAAACATGTTGTAACCTGAATGAGTTTTAATGTGAGTTGAGTATTCACTTACTGTCTCATTATAAGGAACTTTTTCAACCAGTATCCATTTTTTCCATTTGAACTGCTCCACAGAAAAGCTATCTGTATCCGCCTTCCCATTAATCTTCCAGCTTAAAGTTCCATTTTTATTAACTTTAGGATTTTCGATAGTGAAACTAAATTGTTTTTTTATGGCATCAGGATTCATCACCTGTGGAGTACAGTTGGTTTTGTGATATATTAAAACTTCTACAGGAGTTTGTGGTTTGATGTTCAACAAAGCAAAATCAATTTCAATAGTATTTGAGTTTAATTCGTCTTTTGAATGCATCTTATTAATCAAAATAGAATCTACACAAAAGCTATGATTTTCGGTGGAAGGATTCATTACAAAAAGATTTTTACCCTTATATGTTCCCTCAAGACGAATATTTTGACCTATTATATTTGATGCCGTTATTATTGTGATGGTGATAAATAATATAAATGATTTCATTAGGAAAAAGCTTTTGTGTTTCAGTTTGCAATATTAAAAGTTTTTCCCGGATAAGGAAGTTTTAGGGTAAAAAAATAAAACATACTGAAGGACAGTCAGTGATTAACCCAGCCTTTCCGAAAGGCAGGGAATTATGAAGCCGAAATCGACGTTAGCGAAGCTGAAAATGCCGTTAGGTGAAGCGAAAATGCTATAGCGTATGACAGAATGTCCGTTAGCGAAACCGGAATCGACGTTAGTGAAGCTGAAATCGACGTTAGTGAAGTCGAAATCGATGTTAGCAAAGCTGAAATCGACGTTAGCAAAGCTGAAAATGCCGTTAGGTGAAGCGAAAATGTTATAGCGTATGACAGAATGTCCGTTAGCGAAACCGGAATCGACGTTAGTGATACCGAAATCGACGTTAGCAAAGCTGAAAATGCCGTTAGGTGAAGCGAAAATGCTATAGCGTATGACAGAATGTCCGTTAGCGAAACCGGAATCGACGTTAGTGAAGTCGAAATCGATGTTAGCGAAGCTGAAATCGACGTTAGCGAAGCTGAAATCGACGTTAGCAAAGCTGAAAATGCCGTTAAGTGAAGCGAAAATGTGATAGCGCAAAACAGAATGTCCGGTAGTGAAAGCGAAATTGACCATCGTTGTAGTGGGGATGCTTATTGTTAAGAACATATCGCCAATCGTTATATAGTTTCCCCTTATCATTACTTATTCAAACACTTTCTTTGCGACTCTTTGCAAAATCTTTGCGGTTCTTTGCGTTTATTGATTTTAACGCAGAGGACTCGAGGTGAACCGCAGAGAGCCGCAAAGGAAGTATTTGTTGTTTGATGAGGTTTGTTTCATATTTCTTATTTTCAATAATTTGCAGAAAGCAGTCATTAGCATATTGATTGGATTATCGGTAATTGAAAAGATATTGAGGTGATTTGGGGATGAAATTATGTGCCGTGTAGTAGAGATAAGAATCACTACGAGTGAGATAAGAATCACTATGAAAAAGTTGAGTAACACTATGAGCGGGAAAAGAATCACTACGATAATGTTAAGTAACACTACGAGCGGGAAAGGAATCACTATGAAAATGATGAAAATCACTACGAGTGGGAAAGGAATCACAATGAGAAAGATGATCATCACTAAAAGAAAGTAGAAAATCACTATTAAAAGGACAAGTAACACTATCAAAGAGACGAGTAACACTATCAAAAAGATGAGAATCGTTGCATGTGAGCCTTTTTAAAGTAAAAGCATACTTATCAGTGTTTTGACGAAAATGAGGCTTGAAAAAAAAACGAAAAAAAGGGCTTAATGGACATTTTTCAGGCTGCCGTGTTGTTCAAAGTCAATAAAACCGTA
>JBAWXL010000278.1:0-5979 GCA_037144095.1 Bacteroidota bacterium | reverse complement strand
CTTCCGATTCACCCGTATTAACTTCATGGTCAGGCATAGCTTCAGCCGCCTGAATAGCTGCCAGGGCTGTTGCAGCATAAGCCTCATTATACAATTCTTTATAACCTTCAAATAAAGCCCAGTACAATAGAAAATTACTCCAGACCATGCGAAGCGCAGTGTACAAATTCATTTGCGAACAACGATAATTACTTTTCATATACTCAATGTATTAAATGGTTTATATTAAATTTTATTTTGAATTTCTATTTTTTGTCTTTTCTTATTTATAAGATTTCCGATAATTTAATTTTTGAAAAAAAAGTTTGCAAAAGTATTATTATATTTTGGATATCCAATTTTATTTTTCATTTCAGCAAAATAAAATATTTTATTCCCCTTTTTATTTCCCTTTTTAAACTCTTGCCATCATCATAATAACAACACCTCAAATCACTTTTCAAAATTGCATTACAGATATATATAATACATTATATCAGCACTATAAATATCTAAACCTTTACTCAAATACCCGAAACAACTTCCCAAATGCTTTAACCTTCTGCCCAAATGCTCTGACCTTCTGCCAAAATATTCGAACCTTCTGCCCAAATGCTCTGAGCTTCTGCTCAAATATTCGAACCTTCTGCCCAAATACCCTAGCCTTTTACTCAAATATTCTAACCTTCTTTCCGAATACCCGAACCGACTTCCCGAATGTCCGAAACCACTACTCAAATGCTCTTACCTTCTGCCCAAATGCCCGAAGCAATTATCCAAATACCCGAAGCTTTTAATCAAAAGACCTAAACATTTTATTCAAACTTCCGACCATTATTCCATTTCAGCAAAGGATTTTTCACTTTCATCTAAATTCTATAATTTTATCATCCCATAATTTTATAATTCATTACTGTTAAATCATCCGAAATCCCTACTTTTGCAACCCAATTCCATCCCATGCGCAACAACCTCCTTTCATTTCTCAAACAATGGCTCTATTGGTTCCTGCTTTTTGCTCTGGGCAGGTTGGTGTTCCTCATTTGGAACCATAATATGCTTGCAGCAGAGCATATTAGCTTTGGCGAAATTGCTAAATGCTTCTATTTTGCATTAAAATTAGACGTTTCGGCTGCTTGCTACCTCAGCCTTCTCCCCTATCTCCTGCATTCAATCTTATATTTTAAACCCTCAAAATATATCTACAAAATCCATCAGGTTTATGTAATCATTATCAGCATCATAGTATATCTGATTGCCCTTAGCGAAACCGGAATTTACTCGGAATGGAAAAGCAAACTCAACACCAAAGCCCTCGCTTATCTCCAAAACCCTACCGAAATTGTGAGTTCCACCTCGACTTTCAATGTAATCGGCTTGCTGCTTATTTTGGTCTTGCTTATTGTCGGTAGTGTGTTGCTGTTCAACAAAGTTCTCCCTTACAAAAAGCATCCTTTCAAAAAAAACATCGTGTGGGGCATCATTTTTGCCCTTTGCACCCCTCTCCTACTTCTGACGGGCATCAGAGGCGGCTGGCAAGCCATCCCCATCACCCAAAGTCAATCGTGGTATTCGCGTTTTGTGATACTTAATGACGCTGCTGTGAATCCGACCTGGAATTTATTTGTAAATATTCTCAGCAATCAACAATTTTTGAAGCATAACCCCTTCGAAAGCATGCCTGATGCAGATGCAAAAAAGATAGTCGACCAAATACATCATATTAAGCAGGACACCACCATCAACATTCTCACTACCAATCGCCCCAATGTGGTGCTCATCATCATGGAAAGCTGGTCCGCCGACCTGATTGAATCGCTTGGTGGCGAAAAAGGCATCACGCCTCAGTTTCATGAGTTGGAAAAGGAAGGATATTTGTTCACTCAAGCCTATTCGTCGGGTAATCGTTCGCAACAAGGCATGGCGGGTTTCTTTGGCGGCTTCCCTGCCCTCCCGATTACTACCCTCACCGAGCATCCCGACAAATATGTGAAGGTGCCGAGCCTTATTAAAATACTGAATGCCAACAAATATAACACTTCCTTCTATTTTGGTGGACAATTGATTTATGGCAACATCAAGTCGTTCATCATGTTTAATGAGTTCAACAGGATTATTGAAGGCGAGCAGTTCGATTCTAAAATTCCGCGGGGCAAATTGGGCGTACACGATGAGTATCTTTTCGCCCGTCAACTGAATGATTTAAAGGCCGAAGCACAGCCTTTCTTTTCGGCAATGTTTACGCTCAGCACCCATTCGCCTTACGACGAACCAATGCAAAAGGTACTCAATTGGGGTGGAAACGAATGCGATTATATCAATTCGGCCTATTATACCGACCAATGTTTGGGAAATTATATAGCCGAAGCCAAAAAACAGCCGTGGTTTAACAACACGCTTTTCATCATTTCTGCCGATCACAGCCACAACACCTATCGAAATTACAACCTTCAAACTTTTGAATATCACAAAATCCCCATTTTCCTCTATGGAAATGTGCTAAAACCTGAATATAGAGGAAAACAATCAGAAGTTTATATTTCGCAATCCGACATCCCCTCCACGCTGCTGCATCAATTGAACATCCCTTCAACTCAATTCGAATGGAGCAGAAATATTTTTAATCCTTATATGCCTCAATTTGCTTATTTCGAGATGAATGATGGCTTGGGATGGAAGCGTCCTGATGGGTATTTCGTTTATAATAAGTTAGAAAATGTTTTTCTTGATAATAAGCTGCCGCCTGCCGCCGCAGACAGTATGTTTAAGGAAGGGAAAGCCTATCTTCAACACCTTTTCAGAGAATTCATCGACTTTTGATTCAATAAATCAAATAAAAATGTTGGTAATAACTAAAAGTATTAATATTTAACTATACTTTTGTCGATATTTTAAGTTATGAAGTTTTTCTCCGACATATCCCTCCCCTTTGTTGACCCGATACTTGTCTTCTGCTTGCTTCTGCTTATTGTGCTTTTTGCCCCAATAATTCTTCGCAAATTTCGCATTCCGGGTTGCATTGGTTTAATCATTGCCGGAGTTTTCATTGGTCCCCACGGGTTCAATTTGGTGATGAACGACAGCAGCATAGAGCTGTTTGGCAAAATCGGATTGTTATACATTATGTTCCTTGCGGGTTTAGAAATGGACCTCCTCGAATTCAAACGCACCAGATACAGAAGCATAGTGTTCGGGGCTTTTACCTTTTTCATCCCAATTATCATCGGTTTTTTTGTTTCGTTTTATCTTTTCCAGTTTAGTGTACTTTCTTCGATTCTCATCGGAAGTTTATTTTCTACCCATACGCTGCTTTCGTATCCCATTGCCAGCAAATTGGGGATTATTAAGAACGAAGCGGTCACCATAACCATCGGTGGAACGCTGATTACGGATACCGCTGTACTTATAGTGCTCACTTTGGTTACCCACATTGCCGAAAATGCGCTCAGTGTGTGGTTTTGGCTCACCATGCTGGTTTCATTAACTATTTTCGGAGTCATCGCTTTGTGGGTGGTACCACGAGTGAGCCGATGGTTTTTCCGTCATTTTCATTTTGATGCCTCATCTCAGTTTATCTTTGTCTTATCCATCATGTTTTTGATGTCGTTTATGGCAAAAGTGGCCGGAATAGAACCTATTATAGGTGCTTTTATGGCAGGATTGGCCTTAAATAAATTTATTCCCGAAGGTTCAATTTTGATGAATCGGGTGGTTTTCATTGGGAACACGCTTTTTATTCCAATTTTCCTGATAAGTGTCGGAATGATCATCAATTTGGAGGTATTGTTGAATGGAACTCAAGCATTGTACTACTCAGGTATTCTTATTGTGGTGGCATTAATTACGAAATACATCGCAGCCTGGCTCACGCAGAAGGTTTTTAAATATTCGAAAGTCGAACGAAACGTAATTTTTGGTCTTAGCAGTGCGCATGCGGCTGCTATTTTGGCGGTAGTGATTGTGGGTTATCGTGTTCATCTTATTAACGATTATATTTTAAACGGATCTATTCTAATCATATTGGTTTCCTGTTTAGTGAGTTCGTTTATTACTGAAATTGAAGGTAGAAAACTTGCCATCACGGAAAGTAAGAAAACTTCAGCCAAAGCTAAACTTTCTGAGAGGATACTCATTCCCGTTTCTAACCCCAAAACGGTTGATCTTTTAATGAGTTTTGCTTTATTGGTAAAGGATAAGAAATCTCACGAACCCATTTATCCGCTTTGTGTATTATTGGATGATGAAAATCTGCCTCAGAAAATCATTTCGAGCAACCAAATGCTGAAAAATGCCTCTCAACTTGCTGCGGCAAGCGACATACGTTTGAATACTGTTATCCGAGTGGATATTAATATTTCTGATGGAATAAATCGTGCCATCAAAGAATTGATCATTACCAATATAATTCTAGGTTGGACCGGGCAAACTACCTCATCGAAACTGTTTTTTGGTTCTATTTTGGATAAAATTTTAGCCAAAACCGACAAAATGGTGATGATTCCCCACCTAAAAAAGGCAATTCAACAGACAAAACAAATCACTGTAATCGTATCGCCCAATGCAGAAATTGAAACCGGATTCCATATCTGGCTTTCTACCATTCATCAATTGTCTAATAATATTGAGGCTTCCATTCAATTTTATGGGATAAAAGATTCGTTGCAACAAATTAAAGAAGAAATAAAAAGTGTGCATGCTCTTGAGTTTTTCGAATGGAATATCCGTGAAAATGTGGCAGATATCATTAGTGAGAAATCTGATACTAATTTATTAGTATTTATCTCTGCCCGACAAAGAAGTGTTTCATATTGCAGTTTAATTGATAATTTGCCCCGTCAATCCTATAAACTTGTAGAGAAATTCGATTTTCTGATAATTTATCCCGAACAGCTTCAAGGGAAAACCACCAATTTCACCAAACGCCTTGATGGGCTTGAAGTTTCGCCCATTCAGGAAAATATCGACCGCTTTAATAAGATTACTAAAACGGTTAGAAAAGTATTCAAAACCTCTCATCAGGAAGATAATTCTCCTAAATCATAATAAAATTTCACTGCGAACGTTATTTCTTTTGTTTTTCTGGCTACCTTTGCTATGATGAATTATAAAATAAACATAGTGCTTTTTCTTCTTGTTTCCTTCATCTCATCGAATGCCTTTTCGCAGAATAATGAGAATGATGTGATTCAGCTTTCGGGCATTGTGCTGGCCGATACATCGCATGTTCCAATTCAGTTGGCAAGTGTGATGGTGAAAAACACCCGAAGAGGAACCAATACCGACTTTTTAGGTTTTTTCTCATTAGTTGTACGCAAAAAAGAACACATTCAGGTTTCAGCTTTAGGCTATAAAAAAGCCTCCATCACCATTCCCGACACCCTGACCAGCAGTCGATATGGAGTGTATGTCCGAATGATTAGAGACACTGTGATGCTGAAAGAAACCGTTGTTTTTCCCTGGCCTTCTGTTGAGCAATTCAAAAAAGTTTTTGTCGAACTTCAGGTTCCGCCCGACGAATACGACATTGCGAAGAAAAATCTTGCTGTGGCAAATATGAAAAATATTATTTTAGGATATAATATGGATGCTTATAGCAACTATAATAGCTACATTCAAAAACAAACCGATAAACTCTACTATGCCGGACAAATTCAGCCTAACAATTTGCTGAATCCTTTTGCCTGGGGAGCTTTTTTCAAAGCAATAGGGAATGGTGATTTCTCTAATAAAAACAAATAAAACCTCTGATTTAAACTTCTTTTCATATTTATCAAAAGAAATATTTATTCAATTTCTGATAGCTATACCCAAATACTTTCGAATGAGTTCAATCAAAATTTGAATGTATTTATTTTCGAAATATATTTTCCCAGCTTAAAAAAATCGCCACGTTTTTTTTCTGGCGGCGTACATTTCCAGAAGCGAAGCGTACGTTTCTTTTCTGGCGGCGTACATTTCCAAAAGCGAAGCGTACGTTTCTTTTCCGGCGGCGTACATTTC
>JBAWXL010000277.1:0-5980 GCA_037144095.1 Bacteroidota bacterium | reverse complement strand
TTCTTTGGGGTTTCTACCTATGGCATTGTCTTCATCTGCCGGAGCTGAGGTGCAAAAACCTTTAGCTACTGTGGTTATTGGCGGACTTATCTCTGCAACTCTGCTCACCTTGATAGTATTGCCTGTGCTTTACATATTATTTTCAGGTAAGAAGAAAAAATTGAAAGCCTCATCCTTAAAAACACTCCTACTTCTATTGATTTTTTCCATAACAGGCTTGGGATTTATGAGTTCTGCCAACGCACAATCCAAAGCCCCCAGGACGTTAACCCTACAACATGCAATAGATTTGGCATTGACACAGAATGCACAAATTAAATCCTCAACTTTGCAAGTCAATTATCAGAAAAAACTAAAAACTGCTTCGTGGGAGTTCGAGAAGACGAATTTGGATTACTCTTATGGGCAGACAAATTCTTTAGCCAATGATGATAATTTCACAGTTTCTCAGTCATTTCCTTCGGTTTTTCAGAATATTGGTCGATCACGACTGGCAGGAGCCTATGTGAAGCAGGCTGAGTTGGGATTAAGCTTATCAAAAACTGAAATCACAGCACAAGTTAAAACTGTTTACTTCCAATTGTTGTTTGACCAATCGAAAATGAAACTATTGTTGTATCAGGATTCTTTATACAATCAGTTTTTAAAAGCAGCAGAACTGAAAAATTCCAGCGGTGAAAGCCCTATGCTCGAAAAGGTCACTGCTCAGACGCGTTCGATGGAGATTAAAACTCAGATACAGCAGTTGCAATCGGATATCATCATCCATAATCAAAAACTTCAATTGATTTTGAATGAAAAAGAACCCATAGAACTTGCCGAAACCGCATTATTTAAACTGAATACTGCTTATAGCAATGATAATTCTGCGATAAGCAATAATATTTCTCTCGAAATGATGAAACAGGAAGTGGAAATCAGCAAGAGGGAGAAACAAGTAGAGAAATTGAAGTTTATGCCTGATGTATCAGTTGGATATTTTAACCAGTCGAACAAAGATGTTGGCAACGGCATACGCTTTACAGGAATACAATTGGGGGTAGCTATCCCAATCATCTTCTTTTCACAGGCTGCAAAGGTGCAGGCATATCATATTAACGAGCAAATTGCTCAAAACAATTATGAATATTATTCTTCTGCCGTGAAAAACGAAATGCAAACCCTCATGCAGGAATTTCAAAAGCTAAAAACCACTGTCGAATATTACGAAAATTATGCAATGAAGCAATCGGAACTGATAATTGAGCAATCGGGGAAGAGCTACCGTGCCGGAAACATCGATTATGTGGAATATATGATGAATCTGGATAAGGCTCTCGAAATTCAAACCAATTATCTTCAGACCATGAAAGATTATAATCAGGCAGTGATTGAAATTGAAAAGATATTATCTAAATAAATAATTTGTCAAATCAGGAATTAATAAAAATACAAATATAAAATGAGAACAAAATTGTTTTTAATACTCATACTTATAGCTGTTATCAGCATAAGTTGCAATAGTAAGAAAGCCTCTACCGAAGCAAGTGGTGAACACGAAGTGCTCCCTGCAAACATTGTGGAGATGAACGAAGCACAATACAAAACTGCCGGCATCGAACTTGGCGGTTTAGAACAAAAATCTTTAAGCAACGAACTTAAAGTAAACGGTCTGGTGAATGTGACACCCCAAAATCTGGTATCCATCTCCGCCATTATGGGAGGTTATGTTAAATCCACCACTTTGGTACAGGGAAGTCCTGTAGCAAAGGGGCAAGTGCTTGCAGTAATCGAGAACACAGCTTTCATCGAGCTACAACAAAACTATCTCGAAAGCAAAAGCAAACTCGATTATGCTGAAAAAGAATATTTTCGTCAGAAAGAACTGAATAAAGAGAATGTAAACTCGGCAAAAACCCTTCAAATGGCAGCGGCTGAATATCAGAGTTTGCAATCAACTGTGTTTGCTTTGCAGCAAAAGCTTAAAATGATAGGAATAGATGCTAAGAATCTGCAAGTAGAGCATATTACGGGAAGTCTAACGATTACTTCTCCTATCAGCGGCTATGTAAAAACAGTAAACGTGAATATAGGGAAATATGTAAACCCCACCGATGTGATGTTTGAGATAGTAAACACCCAAAACCTCACCCTCGAACTGAGTTTGTTTGAGAAAGATATTGCCAAAGTATCCATTGGCCAGAAAATCAACTTTACTTTACCCAATGCTCCCGGCAGCGTTCAAACGGCTGTGGTGTATCAGGTAGGCAAAGCCCTGAATACGGATAAAACCATTAAAGTGTATGCCAGTATTGGAAACGAAAACAAGAACCTCCTTCCGGGAATGTTCGTAAATGCCAGCATCAAAGTGCAAAACGACAGCCTGCCTGCTTTACCTGATGAGGCTGTGCTTTCGTTCGAAGATAAAAATTACATATTTGTTTTCGCTGAAAAGAAAAAAGAAGGCGATAAAATGGTGAACTGGTTTAAAATTGTGGAAGTACAAAAAGGTGTTTCAACAAACGGCTATTCTCATGTGATACTGCCCAAGGATTTTGACATTAAAACGCTCAAGATCGTGATAAAGGGAGCCTACAATTTGCTATCCGCTATGAAAAACGCCGGAGATATGGCTTGTTAGGGCTTAGGCGATAGGCTTTGGGGAATATTGCGTTTTATTCGCCAAATATAAAAGGTTTAATTAGATAGAATATGTTTCATTTGTTCAATTTGCTCAGGAGTTCCAAGCACGAAGAGTTTTGAATCGGGTAATAAAAAGGTATTGAGAGGTGGGTTTATGATATAATTACCCTCAACTGTTTTTAGTCCGATGATATTTGCACCCGTGCTAATTCGTATTTTAAGCTCTTCAATCGTACGGTTTTGAAATTCATGATTTAAATGATTACACGCAAACTCAACCAGGTTAGGTGAATCTTCACCCGGAATAAAAATCATATTGAAAAAATGCAGTGTATCGGGATTAATTACAAGTGAAGCCATGTGGGCACCCCCAACACTTTCAGGTATCACCACGCTATTTGCCCCTGCAATGATAAGTTTCTGCTGGGCACTTTCGGTTGATGCACGGCTGATAATTTTAATCTTCGGGTTCAACGCACGCGCTGAAAGAACTACATACATATTGTCAGCATCAATAGGAAGCGCGGTGATTAGCGCTTTGGCATGCACAATGCCGGCATTAATCAGAATTTCGTCGAGAGTAGCATCACCTTCCACAAAAGTAATGTTTCGCTGACCGTATTTTACAACAATTTCATGGTTGTTTTCAACCACCACAAATGACTCTTTGTGAGCTGTTAAACGAATTGCTGCTTGTTTTCCGTTTCTGCCATAACCGCAAATAATTGTTTGATTTTTCATCTTTTTAACTCCGGATTTTGTTTTGTAATTTCGATAAAGATTTCCAAGTTCCCCTTCAACAAAATAGCTTGTGATTAAAGAAAACGAATAGGCTAATACGCCCATCGATACGAGGATAAGAATGATAGTGAATATTTTGCCATAGAGCGACAATTCGCCAACTTCCCGAAAACCAACCGTTCCAACCGTAATAACGGTCATATAGAGGGCATCGATAAAGTTGAAATGCTCAATTATAATATAACCCGTCGTCCCAACTGTAATAAGAGAAATCACAATGAGTATGGCGTAAAATATTTTATTTAGAATGCTGTTTCTTCGAATCATATACTATTCAATCATTTTAAAATACATTTCACATACATCTTTCTATAAGAATCAAATAATCTGTTTTCTATTCTGTTTAATATAACCGATTGCAAATATAAGAATTCTGCAGAAATAAACAGGACTTAAAATAAAAACTAAGACGGTTGAGGATTAACTTTATGGTGGGAAAATTAAGAAAGGCTCAGGATTCAAATTTAAAATTTGAAGACCCAAGAAGGAAACAAATAGAGTAAGGTGGTGCTCATTTTTAAGGCATAAAATTTTATGCCACAATAAAAAACTGTGGTGGCTGTTGTATAGTAATTCAGGTTAGTATACTAAAGTAATTTATTTGTTGTTCCTAATTTCTATTCCCTACTCCAGAGTCTTAGGCATCGCATAAATACTATCAATATGATCAGAATTTTGATGCAAAACTTTTAAGAAATAGTTGATTTTTTCTTTATAGTCCAGCATATAATCTTCATGCATTTTCTTTGTTACCAATGTAATAAGTCTTTTTACAAGCATGGCGACTTTATAGTCAAATGCCGTAAAACTAGTGCCAAATTCTTTAGTATTGGCAAAAGCAATTTCAAGAACATAGATGATTAGATCGGCTTCAAGATATTTGTTTTTACATATATCTGAAAATTCGTTAATACGTTTCGAGCAGGCAACCAACATATTAGTCATTTGCAACGTCTCGGATAAGCCTTTGTAGCGTTTATAAAAAAGCACATCTAAATCGTCGATAGCCTGCTGAAACAAATCTTTTTCCCCTAATTCTTTATCAATATAATTCACCAACAAAAAGTCGTAAAAGCCCTTGTCTTTTGTTGCAGCTTTTATAACCAACTTTTCCAATTCTTCTTTGGATAATGTTTTAATTTTCTCTTTAACTTCTGATGAAATTTTTGCCATAATTTTATATCAATTTAAGTTCAAGTTTTCTCTTTTTGATTCTTTCAAACTATTATAAACCAATAGTTTTCTGAGTGATTTGCCTACCTTAAGCACATATAGTTTAATTGAAGATGAATTCACTTGCAAAAAGAGATTGCAAAATTAAGGATTTTGACAATAAATTGAAACAAATTATGAGTTTTTTCTGAAAAGATTTGACAGGATTTCATTCAACTATAATGTCTCTGATTAATAATTCACATGAGTTCTATCATCTTATTAATCAGTGAATCTGTGACTTTTATTATTAAAAGAAGGTAATATTAAATAGATTCAAGTTTAAAAATATAATTCAAATAGCTTTATAAAATAATAGAGAAACCAATCATTTCTAAATTGAAGTGCAATATCAAAAATATCCAGCAGAAAAAGATTGTCATTATTTGACAGAAAAATGTGATCATATTCTTGAAAAAATATTTGCAATTTAATTTTTCTTTGTAATTTTGTAGCTGTATTTCCTGTATGTTAAATTTAAATGCCGGCGAGCCATTCAAATAGGAAAGTGACTTTTGAAAGGGAGTCATTCAACTGAAATATTAATGGAATACACGGCATATTAGTTGAAGCATGTCTGAAAATACACAAAGTAAGCTTTTGAAAATATTAAATAAGCCTTGTGTCATTGTAAGTGAATTTAGATAAATGTTGAATTGACTTAGAAATAGTGTAGGCGAATTTACACAAGTATTAAATTAGCTTAGAGTTATTGTAAATTAATTTAGATAAATAATAAATTGACTTAGAGTTAATTCAAATGAGTTTAAAGGAACATTAAATGGATTTATAATTAGTGTAGGCGAATATAGAATAATATAAAAATAACTTAGAATTACTATAGGTGAATTTAGATAATTGCTCAGCTTACATCACATTAAAATAGATTGATTACCAATAATATTGCCTTAAATTGAATCGAATATACATCATTAAAAACTTAAAATCATATTATTAAAAAATAAAATTCAGGTACCATGAGTACAACAAACATTCCTCCAAATATAATTGAAGCAATAATTTATATTATTGCATTAGATGATCTTCAGGTAAGTGAGGGTTCGGGCGGACTTGGAACTTATAAGTGGCAAGATTGGCATTGGACGCTTGAGGAAAGCCAATTTTGGACTTCCTTGCGACTAATTGTTGAACCCTATCTACATTCTTATGCAAACAAAAAAACCATTAGCACTGAGCAGCGCGAAACTGTAAAATTGACTATTAAAAAGGCTCATCGCTATTCAAGTTATGAGACGAATGGACATCGCCTGATGCTAAAAATTGCAGCTCATGGCGATATGAATGATTGGACTGTTGCTAATATTAAATATGGCACCCCACTTGC
>JBAWXL010000276.1:0-5993 GCA_037144095.1 Bacteroidota bacterium | reverse complement strand
GTAACCGTTGGGGGTAGCTGTAGCGTCCAGTATTTCTACCGAAGTAATAGTTATTCCACCAAATGATAAGCCACCACCTGAGCCACCACCTTCTTGAATAAGCTTTAGTAAGTCTGAATCAGTTTTAGTACGAGTAGTTATTTCATTTTGAATGGATGTGCGCACTGCAGATAAAAAATCTGCAACTGTCATATATTTTGGTTCGTTTGCATTTACGTCACCTATCAATATCAAATTTTCATCGATAAGTAACCGCTCATTTGTCATTCCACTCCAGAACTTCATGCCTTAATCTCCTATTGCTTTAAATTTTGTTTTACCTTTAAAAATTCTCTTGTCTTCTTTTTGCTTTCCGAAATTCAAATAATCAACACACTGTTTCAAATACTCAAGTCCTATTTTCTCAGCATCGTTGGCAATTCTTACTATTGCTTTTTCGTCGAGTGCTTCACTGAATTGTCCTGTTTTCTGGACCAATCCAAAAGCCGTCACATTGGCGCTTCCATTTCGTGCAATACGCGAGTAAGCAAGATAGCCCATTGCTTTTTTCAAGCCCTCACAATGTTGATTATCGCTATCGTAATAACAACCATTCAAAAGGTTTTTTAATTCATCTGACAGCGGAACTGAGGCAGTTTCTTTGATACTATTAGCAATGGCTGTTTCAATTGCCAAGTATTGTTTTGCTCCGATTGCTGGCATAACGTAAAGTTTCTCACATTCTTCAATGTAAGGAACTATTCTTTTCAAGTCATTTACATTGTCGGCAATTGGACGTACATCCCGAATATCATTTGGTACTATTATCATGGTGCCGGTTGTGTTTGTGGTATTAAATTTCTCGATTCTTCATCGCTCAATCCAAAAAGCGTTTTGCAAATGCTTACTTTCTGTTCAAACAAAAGTGTTTTATCGTTCAATAATAGAATGATTTCTTTCAGTTGAGAGTCTCCAAGTCGGTCTGCAAGTGTCATTTCCACCTCGTAAGATAGCGGAGCTATAGAGTAATTCCCTGCAGTTGGCTCAAACCAGTGTTGAAATAGGGTTGTAAATGCTCTTTCAATTACCAACCTTTCATTTTCGGTCACTGAATTGTAGTAATTATAGGCATTCAGCATCAAATCAGCTCCAAAATTGGCACCCACATTTTCAGCCCTCAAAATTGGCGGTTGATTGAACGCCTTTCCAATGTTGGCTTGAGAACTTGCTAGCGTAATATTGAATTCTTTGTCGTAATTAGTACCTTTAAAGCTAACAAATTCGGGCTTTTCTTCGTCGGAACCTACCTGAATGTAAATAATTTTACAAGCATTTTCATCTCCTTGGAACGAGCGCAAAGCCTGTTCAGTTGCGTTGCGTTCATCTTCTCGTTTTTCGCCCTCATTTTGCCTTCTTTCATTCTCTGAATCACTTCCAGTAGTTTCAACTTGGGGTGAATCATTGTCAGCACATTTGTCAATGAGCATTCCTGCAGTTAGGAAGTTGTTCCTGACATTACGGTTTGAAACGTTGGCAATACCTTCCTCTGTATTCATGTCCGTAAGGATAGAATCATAAATCGGGAGAGGATAAACACGTTCTCCCTCGTTAGAGAAATAAAATATCTGACCTTTGTAGTTCGCCCATCCGCCAGCAGCATCAACTTGAGCCTGAATTTCCATCGGATCAGGATTAAAGAAGTCGATAAGCTTGATGTCATTTTTGGACCATTTGCGTAGCGCAATAAAACGTTTCCCCCAGTCGTGGTGAAGTGCAATCTTGTCAAAGAATCCAGTCTCCATGTTCAACGCCTGAAAACGAACCTGTTCGAATGGAACATGCTGAAGCTCGCAAATCTGAAAGTTTGCATTGTAATTTACATGAATAGCAAAACCTCCAAACTCTGAAAAATCTTTGCTTATTTGGTCTGAAATATAATCGTTGGTATGTCCCAACCGATTGACAATTTTTTTGTAGAAATCTTTGTCCTCAAATCCTTTTCCGCTGATGAATTTTGAGTAAACGCTCACACAACTTTTCCCGGTACCTGAAGCGTCCACAACTTCCATGAGTTGTTGCGGATAGTCGTTTGATTCTCCATAAGCTTGAACCCCTAAACCTTTGTCGTTTCTGAGTTCAAATCTTTTATCTCTTTTTAGTACGGTTGCTTTCATGATAAATATTTAGTTGCGGGTATCTGATTTGAACCGATGACCTTGGGACTATGAAACCCACGAGCTACCTGACTGCTCTAACCCGCTATTTTTGAAAAAAGGCTTCATAATGTATAAAGCCTTTTTTGTTTTTATTTCTTCTTTGGAAGTTCATCCACGTTTTCGGGAAGTTTTTGAGCACCTACATCGGGAGTAGCATCTTCTTTGGTCACGTCTTCGGTTGAATCCTTAGCGTCTTCTTTGAATTTTTCTTCACTGGTGATTTCAGCTTTTTGACTTTCGTTTTCGCTTTTTTTTTCACCCGGTAATACAAAAGCTTCAACCAGTTCGTCCACGTTTTCGGGAAGTTCCTGAAAAAGCTCTCTGCAATTTGGGTTTGTTTTCAAGTGGTACAAAGCCAAATCATCGGTAATGTTGGCGTTTGAGCAAAGTAAATCATTGTCCCAGTTTACAATGTCCTGAAGCAATGCGCCTGCAAGTAGAAGAAATTGACATAATTTTTTCATTTGAATAATTTTTGAATGAATGTTTTTTAGAAAAAGTAAAACAGTCTACCGATTTGATAAACTGTTTTCTATATATTTGACTAGATTAAGCCACCAAGCATCGTTTCCGTTGCTGCAAGTGAAGTAATGAATACTGACTTCGGCAGTGAGGTTTCTTTCGATTTTGCGCCTGATCCAAGCTCCATTTCATAGACAACTTTGTCAGCCATTGCGGTTGTTGACTTCATTGTCATCAATTCCAAACCAGCATCCCAGCCATAAGCTTCGTACTTGATTTCGCCAGCAACCCCTGTTTCTTTGTTTTCAACAATTGCGACCACACGGGCTAACTTTAGACTCTCAACAAAAGTTTTAGCAGCTTGTGTTTTTGCAAAGACACGAAGTGGCACTTTATGGTCAAAATCTGAGTAGTAAGTTCCCTTCACCAAGTCAGAACTACCATCTACTGAGTTGTCAACCGTTTCGAAGATATAGCCCTTTTTAGTAGCGTTCAAAACAATGGCTGTAATCACATTCGCAACTACAGTTGAAGTGATACGGTTGATGTCTGAGTAGCTGATAAGATAAACTTTCGAGCCAGTTCCAGCGATTGAATTACGAGATGCACTAACGGCAACTAACCCTGCGGTAATTTGAGATAAATCCATTTTTATTTCTCCTTTCTTTAGTTCCAAAATCGAGTAGCAAATTTTACCAATTAGGTTATTTTTGCTACTCTATTTCAGATATTGGTTATATTGCTAATTGGAAGAATGCTGGATTCAACATTTTTGCATCGGCTTTACCCTGCGCTTCAATTTTTACACGACGTGAATCTTTGTGGTACCACACATCCAAATCGCCAAATGCCTTGGATGAATCACACCCTACAGCCAAAAGCTCTTTCGAAACATAAATGGCACGGTGAGGATTCAATAATTTCACACCTGTATCGAAACTTTCTGCAATAATCACATCCCAAATTGGAACAGGGAACAATGGAACACCACCGTATTTCAACGTTTTGATTCCATCGGTCAAATTGATATACATTGCTTCGATGATAGTTCCTGTCAATGACATTTCATAAGCATCGTAGAACGATTGAGTGCAATAGATTATCGCTTTAGGGTTATTTCTAACCTGTAAAGGAGCATTGAATTTCAACTTCTGAAGATAACCCTTCATGTTTGCAGGGTCAAGTGCTTGCAAAACATAGGATACACCTGCATTTTCAGCAATTGCAACTTTTTGTTTTACGTTAGCAGTAATCTGAATCAAAAATTGTTTCCAAAATCCATCAAGAATAGTGAAGTATTTTTTGTCTTCAGTAGCTGAAAGAGTACCACCGTCAGCAATATTGAGTGCAGCGGTATCGTTGAACCAGAATAAACGGATAATGAACTCTTTGATAGAAACTGCAAGAGCCTCTAAAATAATGTTCATATAGTCACTTGACGTAAAGTCATTGAATGAAGTTCCAGTTTTCATGCTGTAAACAGCAGCTGTAGCTTCAATGTCCAAACGTTTTTGATGAATCAAAATTTCCCATCCCTTAGGAGTCCATTTGATTTTGCGAGTCCCAATTGCGTATGCTTGAGCAACAGGATCACCGTCGCCAGTTTGCAATGCAACACCCACTTTTCCACCCTTGCCAATGAACCCGATTTCTTTGTCGTAGACAATTCCTTCGTAAACGGTATGAATCAAGGAAATTTCTGGAGCCTGAATTACTTCGTCATAAAGTAATTCTTTTACCGCGCGAATTTCTTCAGCGGTAAACGTAAATTTCGTAAAATCTAAAACTGGCGTCATTATTTTTTTCCTCCGTTCATTATGGCGCGTTTCTCACGAGCCTCGTTTTTCAATTCCTCAGAAGACTGAGTTTTTACATTTTGTTTTCCTGGAGTTTTAGTTCTAGGAGTTGCAACGAAATTACTTTGAACGTGATTGCTCAGTTCTGTAATCATGCCGAGTGCATTGGCCAACTCTTCTTTCAAAGAAGCGTTTTCTGTTTGCAAGTTTTCCACTTCAGTTGCATCGGCTTCTGGTTCGCTGATTGACTCAACAACTCCACCGGTTACAACCACTGTTCTTTCATCTGGCAATTCGTAAGTTCCATCGGGAGAGGCAGCATCACCTACAGCAATGCTGTCATCCTCTTTTTCCGTTGTGAACAATACCACGCCATCGGCATCCTTGAACTCGAAGTTCACAGGTTCACCGCCTTCTGTCAGGTTGAGAATACGTTTACCAAGCTCTTTGGCTTCGTTTAGTAATTCCTTAACCGTCTTTGTTGGTTTACTCATTTGGTTTTTGGGTTTAAAATTTGTACTGTATGTATTGATTTTTGAAATAAATCCGTATTGGAGAAATTCTTGAGCGGTGCGGTTCTTTTCCTCTTTCATAAGGATTTCGAGCTCTGCACGGTCGTAGCCTGTTCGGTCAGCATAAATGGCGAGGATAGAATTTTGCTCTCTTTCGATTTCATCGGCAAGCGTTCTGAGTTCGTCAGCTTTCAAAGCATCCCATGAACCACCGCGAACTTCGTGAATGGTGCCACGCATGTTTGGGTTACCGGTGCGGTTTTCTTTTGGGGCTGCAAGCAAAAGCACAATGGCCATAGAGTGGCAGTTATTCTCAACGTTGCAAAAAAGAGTTTTACCCGACATTCTCATCACATCGTAAATGCGTAGTCCTTCAGCTACTGAACCACCATCGCAATTGATATTGAATGTGAATTCTGTCTCTTCAGGGTTTTCGTCAAAGACTTTGTGAATAGCATCAGCCGAAAACGAAAACGGGTCTTCCTCTCCAAAAAAGGAAAAGAAAATATCTTCTTTGTCAATTGGCTTGTAAACTCTGATTTCTTTCATTTTTTTGATAGTCTATGATATACTTTCGCAAAAGTAGAGTATCTAAAAATCCTTTGTTTTTCAATTTTTTGACAAATAGAAAGAGCCGGACTTCACAGCCCAGCTCTTTCACACATATAACAACAAATTAATAATTCGACCTATCCTGAATTTTTGTATAGTTTTGGTCTGCTTTTCGATAGTCCTCAACAGCAACAGCAACTTTTATTTTTGCAACAGCTTTTTCCATGGCTGCCTGAATCTGATCAGGTGTGAGTGCGTTTGAACTTACCGCCTGTCTTGATGCAAATCCACCATCACTATTGAACATTGGAGATGGTGCAAATGCAGTTCCACCCCCGGCTTCGTTAAGCATGGATAGGATAGGAGCAAACAACGCGGTACTCCGTTTATTTATAATTGCTTCACCGCCTTCCGCCTCAATTGGTATTCCGCCTTGTGCGTGAGATGGCCCTTTCAACAATAATCCGCGTGAAGCT
>JBAWXL010000275.1:0-6054 GCA_037144095.1 Bacteroidota bacterium | reverse complement strand
GGCGTGAACAAATTCCGGCAGTTGCAATAAATTTATTTAAACGAATACCTTCTCTTTTCTCAGGTTTTCCTTCACCATAACTTCTGCGCTTACTTTTATATTCAGAAGATTCGGTTTTTTTATGATCCTTATTGGCAAAAAACTCTTTCCTTTCAGCACGTTTATCTTTTTCGAAAGGTCTATCCTGCCTTTTATCGCGCCAATCACTTTTCTTATCATCTCCATCACCACGCCTGAACGAGGGTTTCGAATCATCAAAAGAACGTCTGTTGCTTCTGAAGTCAGAGCCTTCGCCTGCCGATGTACCAAAATCTGATCGGTCAGTACGTTTGCGTTTATCGGTAGGTTTATCCTCTTTTTTATCGCGCCAGGTCTTTTGTTTTTCTTCTGAGTATTCTGATTTATCCGGTCTGTCGTCTCTTTTGAAGGCTGGTTTATAGTCATCCGAACGTTTGTTTCCTCTATAATCCGAATAGGTGCTGTGTGAGCTTTTCTTATACTCTTTTCTTTCACCATATTCTTTCTTTTCGTATGGCTTGTCGTCTCTGTTATCACTGCTGCGTTTGAAAGCAGGTTTCGAATCATCATAAGTACGTTTTCCTTTATAGGTGGAGTCACTTCCTGAACTCTTTCCATATTCTTTTCTTTCAGAGCTTCTGCGTCTATCGGTCGGTTTATCATCCGATTTATCGCGCCATTCTTTTTTCTTATCGTCCGAATAACTTCTTCTATTGTCCCCGTCTGCAGGTTTGAAGGCAGGTTTCGAATCATTATAAGTACGTTTTTCTTTATAGCCTGAGTCACTTCCCGAACTCTTTCCGTATTCTTTTCTATCAGAGCTTCTGCGTCTATCGGTGGGTTTATCATCCGATTTATCGCGCCACACTTTTTTTCTATCGTCAGATGATCCTCTTCTATCATCACGTTCGGTCCGTTTGAAAGCGGGTTTACTATCATCGTACGAGCGTCGGCTGCTACCTTTATAGCCCGATTCTTTATCGGAAGACTTTCGATATTCTTTCCTTTCGCTACCGTCCTTTTTTACGTAAGGTCTGCTACTTTTCACAAAACTTTTTTCTTTCGAATTATCTTCAGATGCTTGACTTTGCTCGGTTTGAGCAGATTTTCTGGTGTAGCTTCTTTTTTCCCCAGCCGGTTTACGGGGACTCCTCGGATTACTCTCTTCGGATTTTTTATTTATGGTTCTCATTGAATTGAAATTAGCCTGCAAAGTTACCAACAAAAGCGCTTACTTTAACGAACTGTTGGATAAAACGCATTTTCAATGTGATTTATTGTAGGTTCGCCCTTAAAATAATTGATAGAAATGATGTCAAAACGCACTTCATAATTCAGGTTTTTGCGCATGATGTAAGCCTCTGCGGCTTTTATCAATAATCTTTGTTTTTGCTTGGTTACAGCCATATAAGGTTCACCAAAATAATTGCTACTCCTCGATTTTACCTCCACTATGACCAAAATATCCTTTTCTTTGGCAATAATATCTATTTCCCAGCTACCCGATCGCCAGTTTTGCTCTAAAATAACATAACCTTTGCTCAACAGATACTCGCTGGCAGTTATTTCGCCTGATTTCCCTAATTCGTTGTGCTCGTTCATGTCTTTTGAGTGAAAACAACTCTGTTTTTATCAATTTGAAGAGAAACTTTTTCGCCCATAATAATGGCCATATTTTCTTCAATATGTCCGGCAGGAAAATCGAAACATATTGGAAAGTTGTATTCTTTTACGGAATCTGCAATAATTTCATAGGCATCCATCCCAAAAGGAACCGTGTTATCTTTCATATCAGTCATGCCTCCAATCACTAATCCTAATAATTGATTAAGCATCCCACAACGTTTTAAATTTATCATCATGCGGTCGATATGGTAAAGATATTCGTCGATGTCTTCGATAAACAACACTTTATTTCGGGTGTCAAGTTCGTTGGGACTACCCATCATACTTGCTAAAACCGAGAGGTTTCCTCCAACAATAACTCCCTCCATGTTTCCCTGACGATTCAGATGATGGGATGGAAATTCATAATGTAAAGGAAAACCAAACAATGCTTGCTTCAGACTTTTCACTGCATCATTTTCGCTTGCATCAAGCGGAAAATTAAAAGGCATGGTGGCGTGTATGCTGCACGTATCTAATATTTCCTGCAAAAAACTATGAATAACCGTAATATCGCTAAAACCCACAATCCATTTGGGGTTTTCAATAAAACGACTGAAATCGATTTTATCCAATATGCGTATCGTTCCATATCCACCTCTGGCACAAACTATGGCTTTTATTTCAGGATTATCTAGCATGGTTTGAAAATTCAACACTCGTACCTCATCGGTACCCCCAAATTGATGATAGGAATCGTAGAGATGAGGCGCCAGCTTCACCTGGAGTTTCCATTTTGTGAACACTTTTACGGCGGCTTTCAACTCAATTGGGTCGATTTTCCGTGCTGTTGCGACTATGCCTATGCTGTCGCCGGCTATTAAACTTATTGGTTTTATCATAATTCGCTTGTCATTTGTTCATTATCTTCCTCTTCCTGATTTTCAGGAGAATGTTTGCTCTTTTCTTTTTCGGGATACAACAACATGTCATACAACAATCCGTTCAGATGCACATTGGTGCGGTTGCACAATACGATGAGAGTAGTTTTTTTGTCGGGAAGGCGAATGAAAAAGGATTTATATCCCCTCCACCAACCATTGTGATACACAACATTGTGGCTGGCAATTTCGCGGATGCGCCAACCCAAACCATAGTTGCTGCTCTTCGGATGCGCTTTATCAATTACCGGAGTACAAGCCAGTTGATAGGTGGCGGGTTTCAACAAAAGCCCTTTATCAAGCGCATTGGCAAACAAAAACAAATCTTCAACCGACGAAAATATATCTTTATCGCCCACCACCCCGTCCAAATAGTCCCATTCCTGCAATTTATAGCTCCTTCCCATAGGCATATATCCACGGGCAGCTTTTGTCCATTGAGCACTGTCGTTCACATTCAGTGCAAACGAATTTTTCATTTCAAGCGGACCAAAGATGTTTTTTTGCAGATATTCGGCATAGGGTATTTTAGAAACCTTTTCCACTATCAACGCCAGCAAAGCATAATTGGTATTGCTGTATTGATAGCGTTTCCCAGGACTAACAGAGGGTTGCAAGCCTTGGTTCTTAAACAATGGAATAATATCTTTATTGCTAAAAGCCTTGGTTTTATCCCAATAGTTTTCGGCCACATACACATAATTGGGCAAGCCCGAACGATGTTCCAACAGGTTTTCTACGGTAATATTTTGATAAGGCACATCGGGCAAATAGGTTTTTATATCTTTATGAATATCGATAAGTCCCTTATCCACCAACATCAGCACAGCGGTAGACGTGATAACTTTTGAAACCGAAGCCAATTGAAAAGCAGTGGAAGGCAACAAGCTATCCTTTCTCGAAAAATCGGCATAGCCAAAGCTCCTTTTATACACCACATGCTCCCCTTCGGCATAGAGCACACAACCATTGATGCGATTGGCGGCGGCGAGCTTGCAGAACATGCTGTCTAACCACACACGTTTCAGTTGTTGGGCAGTGCCCGATGGGTTTTCGTGCAATATAGAAAGATGATTTGGAGCCACGGGCTTGCTGTGCCCGGTTTCTTCATTGGGCACCACTGTGGGCAAGCCGAAAACCAGGCACACCATCATGCCACAAAACAAAAACACCGAAATCATTTTTCTCATCATCATACGTTTATGCTAATTCCTGAATTTATTAATAGAAATTAAGAGAGTTCAAAAATAATAATAATAGATTGAATTGGAAGATATTTATTTAAAAAAGTTTTTTATCCTTCCAAATTAGACCAAGAAGAGATAATAGATAATACACTTAAGACACTAATCAATGCTGTTTTCATTATCCGACTTCTGTTCTCAATAAACAACTCAATAGCTTTTTTTGACTGAGGGATGGCAGGTTCGATGTTGTTGCCAAAAGTAATACAATGGGCTAAATCCGGTATTGTTAGCGTATAAGAATCCACATCTTCTTTGTGTAGTAAATGTTTTAATTTAAGTTGTAGGATGTTGTGTTTTAATCGGACAACAGTGTTCGTATTTATGAAAATAGTTTCTGCAAAAGGGTCCTTTTTTATTGACACAACTGAATAATCCCCCTTTAATCTTAACATCTCTTTTGAGAAATCTTCAAGCCTGTTTTCTTACAAGAAATTTATCTGATGATAATTTATTCCAAATTTAGGTTCTATCTACTTAAATTCAAATAAAAACCCAATTAACTCATAACAATATAAAACCAAATAAGCTTAATTAGCTTAAGTTTTTTTAAATCGAAACTTGATAAACCTAAGTTAATCTTTAAAGAAAGATTCGTGGAAAGGGAAAACCTCGGCAAGCTCGCCTGAATAATAAAATTCATAAGCTAAACGACCAAAGGTGTAAAGTTTGTCGTTGATATTAATATGTGATCCCCCAACTGATGGATTGGCTTTGGGTTGCGAGGCAATGAAACCTACATTAAACAAAGTAGCCAATATTTCCTGACGGTTCGAAATGTCGAAACCGGCTTTTTTCCACTGACTCCTCACTTGTTTCATGAAAATTGCAGCATATAAATAGGAATAATAATGATTGTGATAATCGGTCAGGCGTTTGAATCGTTCGTTTTCGATATCAGCGGTTTTGAAATTCAAAAGGGTTTCATATTTTTTCCCAATATAATATACACTGCTGCTGTCTTTCAGATACTTTTCTATCCAGCGGGCGGTTTCTTCCTTAATGCCGGTTACACCTAATGAAAACTGAGTTTCGGTGGATAAAATCTTCAGCGGACCTATCACCTTTTTATACATTTCGCGCTTTGAGTTAAACAAACGGATTTGTTCGCCCACTAAAACCGAAACAATCAGGCGCGATTCGACCCCGGTGACGCGTGCAACCGAATCAATGATGGTGGTATCTTTTACTACAGCCCATTTAAAATCTGACCATTCGCTGATGTTCATCCATTCAAAAATATTTTGCTTGCTAATCGAATCGGTTTTTGCCAATATGATGCGGGTTCCTTCGTCAATGCGGCGCATATAATCCTGATTGTTGGTCATATACTGATTAACGGCATCCAACATTTTCTCAGTAATCTTCCAATTTTGATGAAGGTTGGCAGCTTTTATAATCAACTCTGCATTGAGGGGATAAAAACGACTTAAAACACCGGTTTTATAAAATTGAAGTGCAAATTGCTTGGCATTTTCAGCTTTGGTAGTCACATTGCCCAGATAAACCTCTTTCTTCGACATGTCTTGAAAGTAGCGGTCGTTGACATCGACCGTGCCCGGGTCGTTTGTCAAGTGTAGTTTTATGGCAAAAAAGGCAGAAGTTAGACCAAAGCCAATTAAAGCAAATAGAATAACCACTACATAAGCCGTGGTTTTTAATGTTTTCTTAAGCTTAATGTTCATGAGACTGAATCAAATTTTTTGCAAATGTATAGTTATTTGGGGAAATAAGTGCCTAAAGTGATTCGAGCACTTAAAGTGCCTAAAGTTTAGGGGAAGATTCCTATTAGAATTTTCAGAGTAGTGATAAATTCGGTATACATAAAATAAGTTAGCAACTGTCAGCTTTCGATTAAAGGAAAGTCTGATCGGATGCGGGATATTTGTATAAGTATAAAATACAGTATATTTGTCAAGTTGTTGAAAATGAATCATGCGCTGCTTGTTTTTAAGCTCGGAAATGGACATGTGTTGCTCGGATGAAGGCATTGAATGCTCGGAATACGGCATCGAATGCCCGGAAATTGAACTTGTATTGTCTGACGAGGGTGTTGAAGGGTTGGAAAACGACATGTGTTGTTCGGATGATGGCATTGAATGCATGGAAAATGGCATTGAAAGGTTGGAAAATGGGATGTGATGCACGGAAATTGGGATGTGTTGAATGGATGGTGGCGTTGATGGGTCGGATAATGGCATTTCATGCTCTGACGGAGGCATCGATTTGATGGAAATTGGAGATGT
>JBAWXL010000274.1:0-6056 GCA_037144095.1 Bacteroidota bacterium | reverse complement strand
TCTAACGGCGAAGTAAAATGAGATTTTCGTTCCATTAAAATCCGCGAAGAGCCAAAACAAAAAAGCATAGCCGACAACAATTATTACTGAAGCTAAATAAAAGAATCAAGAACATGAAAATATCACTCTATCTGTGAGGCAAGGCTACCAATACAACCTTCTGGCCGCCATACTGCAGTTCACTTACAATCTTTGGTATTTCCCATTTCATTTCGAAAAACAACCTTTTCATGACATTTATATCACAAAACAACCAATCAGGATGAGATCGATTTATAACACGTGAAAAATATTCAGTAGATCCATTAGATGGGAACTCAATAATAACTCTTGGTCTCAGGGTGTAAGCAGCTTTAATTGAATAACCAGTTTCACCACACAATATTATCCGACCTGTTTTCCCTACTATATGCGACACTTTCCGTTCAATCTGTTGACGTAATACAAAGTCCTTTTGTGCGTCAGATCGAGATTTAATAGCAAGAGGAAGAGATAGTGCAAAAAGTCCTATAATGACAATAAATAATATACGCTTCAGTACAATATCTGATAAATTAAAGTTCTTTTCAATAACAAGAACCGATCCAACTAAAACAGCAGGAAAAGGAATAAGCATATATCTAAACTGATTCTGATGAATCAATACCGTAGCAATATGAATCATTAATAACATTAAAGCAAATACAATAACTTGCAAACTGAGACTATTTTGGTTACATATTTTATATAATAACAATATCGACATTATGTTAAATGAGAGATAAAATAAAAACCACTGGTCTCCAGACCATAATTGCTTTTGAATACTATTAATAAACTTATTACTAACTAAAGCCCAATCGATTGAGTGCACCTTTTCAAAAAGATAAAAGTCCATATTACTTCCACCCGGAAGTGCGTTCATCAGCAAATCTTTCAAACCAAATGGCGACTCTCCAAAAATGATTAATTGAAATTTTATTAACAATATTGTAGTCACAATCAACATAAGAAATAAAAACAATGACTTCCAAAAACTTTTTTTACTATAATTCAAATAAAAATACACAAAAGGCATCAAAATAAGTAGTGGAAAAAATACACCTCTTACCATATTTGCCAAAACCAATATTATTATAATACCAAATGTTCTTTTAAAATCTAACTGTGCAGATGCACAAATAGCTACAACCGCAGCAACAAATGGGGTCACCGATGCTTCTGCTAAGGGTTGAGTGGTATGCCAAAGTATTATTGGATTTAAAAGAAATATGCTGAAACCATATAATGAATATAGTAGATTTCCTGTAATTCTATTAATTGTCCATAAAATCATAAACGCAGCAATCAATACTGATATGCTATTCAAAACGACCCAACCTGTATAAGAACCGAATATAAAGGCAAATGGCAATACTAAATAAAGGCTAAGTACGTTATGTATAAATGGGCGCAATAATAAATAAGAACTATCACCCATAATAAGGCCAGAATATAGGTCATTAGTTTTATTTTTGCCATGCATCAAGGATTCTACATCTGCAATGTACCAGTACTGATCAGTTCCTCGAATTCCGCCAGAACTTATATTAATGACTGCAATAATAAACAGCAGAATTACAATAAATAATAATATCGAGTAATTTTTATTTTCACAGAATTGCTTGTAAAGATTTTTCATATTTATTACCTCTTAACTGGAAACACATAGAATTTATTAAGGATATAAAACACAAAGGTATATGCTATCATAGAAAATATTTGCGCAATTTCTGGATGGACTAATAAAATTCGAATACATAAATAGAGTACCGCCTGATTTAGCAAAAAAGCGCCAGCAAATGCAATAATAAACCGCAATGCAGTCGATCCTGTTGCGGCTGAAGAAGAAAAGACAAAAAAACGATTAAGCAGAAATGCCATACAAAGAGCTGCAAGGTAACCGAGTGCATTAGCTACTTCAGGGCTACAATCAATGCGGCGATATAGTATCAAAAAAACGCCATATCCCGTAGCTGTATTAATAAACCCAGCAAACAAATACTTTAATAATTCTATCATCAAACTGAATTTAAAACCGCAAAATGATATTTTAAATAATATTTTTAACTACTACTCAATACTTATAGGATATTTTGGAAATATTGATACCATGCTTGGCGAAGCCTCTGATCTTAATCGATTCCAGAAACATATAGTACTTTCAAGCTGTACCATATTGCGAGGACCAATAACAACACCTCGAAGAGATGGGTTAAGATAACTGCTGAAAAGAGCAAGCTCATTGAGGTTCTTTGGTGCGGGGTTCAATCCATGATTTGAATTTATAAACTTTGACAGCCATTTAATCAGTTCATTTTGATAGTTAATACCTCGCAACACCAAAGAACTATTGTCAGCAGGTGGATCGAGTTTCATACCGCCCATATTTATTCCGTAAGCCAAATAGGTTGATTTTGGAAAGAATTTTTGATATTCAAGACGAGCTGTACTCGATAAAGCATTTTCTTTAATCTGTATCCACCATTTATCTGATAGCTCTGGAGCTGAACTCAAATAAAGATCGGGGCGAGATACACCTGAAAACCCGATTGACAAACCAGCAGACTGAAGTTTAGACATAGTATAAACTGTTTCAGCAATAAAAGAAGCATCATATTCACCATTCCCTCGATTGTCCCAGTGAACAGCCATACCGGCTAACGAAGTACCAAAACATTTTCTTAAAAAAGCTTCTGTTTCTGATATGAATGAAGAACCAAGATTAACTGCACGTCCTCCCATATTATCTGTCGCACCAAACTTGACGAGAACAGAAAGTTCTTTAGTTCCATTTGATGCAATCCACTCGGAAATCCATTTGATCACTATTCCAAAATCATCGGGGCGCTTGTTTATCGGATAGTTGGTCGCTGTATCCACAATACGACCACCCAACTGCAAAAACCTGTCAAGCATGTGGAACGCTGTTGAGCGATCTACACCCCAACCCCAAAGTGCAGTACCCAGAACAAGGATTTTATTATCTGGCAATACCTCAAGTAATGTCATACTTTCTCCCTATTTGGCAACCGGCTACGTAAAACACGCATCGCTTTTAAGTATTCAATGGCAAGTTTGCCAATTTTAACTTTTGATTCCGGATCATCAGTCCACTCAACAGCAAGATCCCTAACTCGATAGCCAAGGTATTCGCCTGTAATTAATATTTCCGTTGCAAAAAACCACCCATCACTTTCTGCTCCAGCCTCTAACAGATTTTCAAGGCAACTTCGTTTCAAAAACTTGAACCCACACATTCCATCACTGAGAGACGTCTGAAAAATTATTTTAATTATTAAATTGAATCCGCGGCTTGTAAAGTCGCGCAAAGTTGACCGTCCAATGACTTTGGCACCTTTAACAAGTCGTGAGCCAGTTATGATATCTGCCTGATCGGCTTGCAATTTGTCCAACGCAGGCCTCAGATAGCGTAAATCAGTAGCAAGATCAAGATCCATATAACCTACTATATCAGCATTTGACTGCTCCCATGAAGCTTTCAGCGCAAGCCCAACTCCTCTCTGCTCTAATCTTAAATATTGAACACCAGCAAGTTCAAGGGTGAGCAATCGTGCGATTTCTGGTGTACTATCTGTTGATCCATTATCTGCCAAAATTATGCGTATTGAGCCAAAATCAACCATATTATTCTTTATAAAATAATATGCCTTCCTAACTTGTTTATCGAGAGTTTTCTCTTCGTTAAGAATTGGAATGGTAATTTCAATCATTTTACTTTAAAATAAATTTTTTTACTGGCATTATAATCGGAATGAAATTAACCATTTCTACCCGTTTGCACAAAATTTACCTCTTTATTTACTGAATCGCTGAGAACATTTACTCTATTCTGATTTACCATTACTATGCTATTTTTTTCAAACACCACAGAATAACTTGATTGCTCACTACGATCATCGAGTAATCGACCAAGGTACTCACCAAAAAAAGCCATCATTATGAACTGCATCATAAACAATATCGACATGAATAGAATAGTTGTAGTCCAACCTTCAACAACATGACCATTTATTAAATGAACAAACAAGCTGTATACAGCAAAAAGAAACGCAGATAAACTACCAAATAACCCAACTCCCGTCATCCATCGTAAAGGGCGTGATGAGTTAAAAATAAGCAAGCGAAGCAAATCTCTGAAACCAGAAAAAAGAGAACGTGGAAACTTGGATAATTCTGAGGACACAAGTTTATAAAAATAACTTTTCTGTGGATACCCAGTTTTTTGTATACGCATGGATAATTGATGATGAAATCGCCCTGTACTGGTAACAGAATTAACAGCTCGTCTGCTTAGGCATCTCAAACTTGTGGCATCGCGAGGTAATGAATAGTCAACCAACGTCAATATGCTTTTTGCCATAGAGCGGAATATCTTATATGCCAATGTCCTTGATTGACTGGCTACACCAACAACGACATCAAATCCTGACTTGCAAATATCAACTGTCTCTGAAATGGTTATAGGAGGATCAAAAGCAGGATTAAACATAACAATAAAATCACCGATTGCATTTTCCAATGCTGCAGCACACGCCACATCAAATGGAACAACAGATGCCAATTGAATATAGCGCAGACTCGGGATGCTACACAGAACTGCTTCATCTTGGTAAGTATACACCTTATCTGTCCCTTGGCTGATTATTACTATTTCATAATCAGAATAATGTGAATCTAGTTCATTTTGAATCTGACACAAGTCACTTTCAAGAGTTTTAAGCGGTTTATCCTGTACAAGAACTACAGAAACAAATAAATTGCTTTTCATAATTATGCTAAAATGAATCAGTTGATCAGTTCTTGCGATGTTATTGCGTCAATTGCATCATAAACATTATCGATTTTACCTCCCATAATACAGTGAAAGCCTTTTATCCCATGATTGGGAAGAAACAATATTGGTCTGGAATCATCAGATTCACTACGAGGAAGTATAGTTTTAACCTCCCAAAGTGAGCTATGATAGTTACACTCAGTAAGAAGAGGAATATAACGAGCGGCATCTTTTTGCATATAGCGCCAAGCACTGTTTCGTTGCGCAGAAATATGCATTATGTGAGCATCAATATAATTACTCTCTTCGCTATCTTTCCACTCATAATGAGGAGTATACCGAACATGACTGAACGTGTGAACTTCAAGAGGGGGAAATGGCATAATTGAAAAGAATGGCCCACACATTACTGTTATACCTATATTTTTCAACTGATCAGGTACATCAACAAGGCACATCTCAGTCATCTCATGTTTAAGTGGCACAACGGGAATACATGATTTTGTATGCACATAATTGATACGAGAATAGGTGCAGTTAAATACATGATCTGCGTATACCGTTTCACTCTCTTGAGTTTTTTCGTAAAATAACTTTACCTCAAGGCCATGTCCAAGAATCTTAATCGTCTCAGCTGATGCATTTAGACTATATTTTATATTTGATGCAACAATTCGCTTAATCATCAAATCACGAAGCTTGATAGCATCAAACGCGTATTCAATAACTGAAAAGCACGCCTCTATCAATTTTGGATTAGTTAATGACTGGATTTTGCCATTCGCTAATTCACATGGCGCACCTATACGATCACAGAACTTAATAAACTGATTAGCTGTAACCTTTCCTAGTGGCTTTCCTATTAAATAATATTTTTCAAATTCTGAATCTATACACTCTTTGAACTCATTGACAAAGCGCGGAAATGATATCCTTGAACGCAATGCGGTCAATACACTACGTGGATAATGATAACCGTTGTGAACCCTTGCCTGATTTACATAAGAGGCCCTTGACATGAACTGATCTTCTTTTTCAACCAGACGTACAGAGCATCCATTTTGCATTAAATGATCGGCCAGATACATCCCAAAAAAACCACCACCTATAATTAGTATTTGATTCATATTTCCTCTTACATTAACTACCAACAATGCCCGATTCCAATCATAACAGAAAATAGCCTAAGCGCTCATTAGAAAGTCATTACGTAATGCGTGCCAAAACCGTCCAAGATTTT
>JBAWXL010000273.1:0-6067 GCA_037144095.1 Bacteroidota bacterium | reverse complement strand
TACGGTTTTATTGACTTTGAACAACACGGCAGCCTGAAAAATGTCCATTAAGCCTGCATTTTATAAAAGAGCTTTTTGTTATTACGAACTGAAAAAATTCGCAAAAGCAAGAGTGGACGTAAAAAGGGCTTTAAAAGTTCCTCAAACGGACAATGGATATAATAAGATTATGAGCGACAGCTATTGGCTTTATTCCTTAATTGTTTCACATAAAGCAAATTCAATGAAAGCGCTTCAATTGATAAAAAACGCAACAAACTATAATCGACATTCCAGTTCATTATATAGTACAATAGGCTATAAAGAAGTTGATTTGGGTTTATATGATTCTGCTATGGTTGATTTGAATCACGCAATTGAACTAAACAAATTTAATGCATGGGCTTATAGCAACAGAGCCTGGGCCTATTTAAAAAAGAATTTGTTAGACTCGGCAAGAAAAGATGTCAACTACTCCATCGAACTTGACAAAACAAACCTGTTTGCTTATAAACACAGTGCATTAATTTATATTGCCTTGCACGATTATGAATCTGCTTGCCTCGAACTTGATAAAGCCCAAAAATTAGAATATTCTGATAATATGGTTATCAGGGCTCCAAAAGAAATTCGTCAGCTAATAAATAAATATTGTAAGGCTTCCGATTCAAAGAGAAATAAAGCAAAAGAAGAGAAGTAATATTTTCCACAATTGAGTTTACAAAATGAAAGAAGCATGACTTCTGAAAAAATATTTTTCTTCTCAGGCAACCTTTACCTAAAATTTTTCGTCATGTAGTTGTTTGAATCTAATAATTAAAAAAGTTTAGTATTTTTGTAATCAATTAAAAAACCTAAAAAGCTCAATTCAATGAAAAAAAGTATACTATTCAGCATTGTCTTCTTTTCAATTTTCTCATTTTGCAATCGCTCCTATGCTGCAAGTCCTGATTGGAAGTTATACAAATCAGTATCAGGCATTCAGATCATGTATTCCTATCAGGAATGTCACGATAAATTTAACGACTTACATCAGGAAATCGTCATTTTCAAATTGGTAAACACCACCGAAGTGAATTATCAAATTGAATGGAAAATGAATTTTTGGTATAACGGTGTTTGCCGCAATTGCAATGTAAATGGCAAGGAATTTCAAATGAAAGTTGATGTTCCTGCCGGAGAAACAGTTGCCGGAGAATGTTATCAGGGAAAACATGTGAGAGAACTCACTTTATTCTCGAAATTTCTAAATTATACAGACAAATCAGTATTAACTAAATTTGAACTGGAAAACATTAAAGTTTCCGTAAAATAAATTCAATAAAAAATGAAAAAAATATCTATAAGCATTTCACTCATACTATTGAGTATTTATTCTTTTGGGCAATGTCAATTAAGCTGTGGTATCAACGGCACAACTAATCATACGATTGAAATTTGTTTGGGTGATTCGTTAACTTTAAACGCAACCGGGGGGTGCTCAATATTAATGTTTAACGACTTTAACACTGGCACCATTGGTGCAGGATGGTCAGCAAATTGCAGTCCTATGTTCACCAATCCTTGCAATGCAGTTGGAGGAACCGCTGATGGTACTATCTATTGCTGGATTGGGCCCGCATCAAATTTTCCACGCGAGCTTGCTACTGTGGGATACAATTTAAATTGCCCTGGATCGAATGTGAATATTCAGTTCGATATGAAATACTCTCAACAAGGAGATGCTTCACCTTGCGAAGGTCCCGATTTAACAACTGAAGGTGTTCACCTTCAATATTGGGAATATGGTGCTTCTGCCTGGACAGAGATTCAATATTGGGATCCTCAAGGCGGCTATGTGCCAAGTTTAATTAGTTGGCAACATTATAATGTTTCTGTCCCTGCAGCAGCTAATTCTATTTTGACTTCTTTTCGTTGGTTTCAAACCAATACATCAGGTAACGATTATGACCACTGGGGTATTGACAATGTAGCAATTTCTTTTGACCCACCTCCTACCAATGGATTTACCTGGTGGGAAGGCTCAACCCAATTGACTCCTAATCAGGATTACACTTTTACACCGACTACTGTGGGCATTCATATATACAAGGTTAGAGTTGAAAACACGTGTGGCTTATTTTTGGAAGACTCTGTAATGGTAACCGTAAATCCAATTCCAACTTCAACATTCACTGCCACCTCCCCTATTTGCTCTGATGGAGTTTGCACAATAAATTATACAGGCACAGGAACTGGGAATTCAAATTATGATTGGAATTTCGATAATGCCAATATCTTGAGTGGTTCATCACAGGGACCTATCACCTGCAACTGGGCTACATCCACACAACATTTAATTACACTTCAGGTTTCCGAAAACGGCTGCTTTGGAGCTGTTGATTCTGCTTTGGTCGATGTGTTCCCCGCTCCTACTATTGGATTTTCGGCTGTTCCAACCTCAGGGTGTGGACCATTGTCGGTTCATTTTACAGATAATACAACCGGTGCAGTAATTCAAAACTGGACATGGTGGTATGGCGATGGAAGCGCTGTTGGAACAACTAGCAGCCCAACTCATGTTTATGCACCAGGAAATTATGATGTTACTCTTAAAGTTATTACAGCTAACGGTTGTCATGACTCATTAACTCAGCCATTATTAATTCATTCTTATGCACCAAATAATACTGATTTTACTGCTGATAATTGGGCAGTAAATCTTAGTAGTGCCCGCATAAACTTTACTGATCAATCATCCAATGCTGCCACCTGGTACTGGACATTTGGTGATGGGACAAACAGTAGCGTTCAAAATCCAACTCATGATTATGCCTTAGCAGGTGATTATAACGTCTGCCTTAGATCAGCTACTTTAAACAGTTGTGTGGATTCTATTTGCCATTTTGTTCATATTGTTGATGATAGCCTTTATTTCCCAAATGTATTTACGCCTAATGGTGATGGAGTTAATGATGTTTTAGATTTCGGAAAAATTCAAAATTATCTTACTTCGAACCTTAAAGTTTACAATCGTTGGGGTAAAAAAGTGTATGATAAAGATCAGTATGATAATTCATTTAATGGAAAAGGTTTGGCTGATGGTGTTTATTACTATGTGTTGACATTTGAAGGATATTTAAAAAAGGGAGAACATAGTGGTAGTGTTACTATTATTAGATAATTAATTTAAAATTTATGAAAGCTTTCAGGGGTATTTCAATTGCTATTATTTTAATGGGGTTATTTTCATTTCATGCCAATGCGCAATTAATGATTCTACCTATTAATGGTCAAACTCCGCAGCAGGTAGTTCAGCAAGTTTTAGTTGGAGGTGGAGTAACTGTATCAAACGTTACCTATAATGGCTCTGCGGCAACCCTACCTGCCGGATTTCTACAAGCTGGAAGGTTTTTAAATGGAAATACAACAAATATTGGTCTTGATCAAGGAATCCTTATTACGACAGGGAGTGTTAATTTAGCTCCGGGTCCAAATAATAGCCAAAGTGCTGGTATTGATTTAGGTTTAGGAAGCGATCCTCAGTTGGCTTCATTAGTTTCAGGTGCTACTATTTATGATGCAGGGGTTTTAGAATTTGACTTTAAACCAATTTCTGACACCATTCGGTTTCGATATGTTTTTGCTTCTGAAGAGTATCCTGAATTTGTGGACATGGGATTTAATGATGTATTTGGTTTCTTTGTTACGGGTCCGAATCCGGCTGGGGGCAATTACACTAACCAAAATATTGCTCAAATACCAAATTCAACTACCCCTGTATCAATTGACAATGTGAATCATGGTTATTATTCAGGCTGTCCTACAAACCAAACAACAGGTGCATGTAACAATTGTGCTTACTATGTGAATAATTGCGGTGGTTCAACCATTCAATATGATGGGTTTACTTCCGTTTTAACTGCATGGTTAGTAGTTGTCCCCTGCCAGAACTATCATATTAAAATTGCTATTGGCGATGCTGGTGATGGAATTTATGATTCAGGCGTTTTCTTGGAAGCAAATAGTTTTTCAACAAGTGGTGTTACTTATAGTTTGTCTTATTCTTCAAATATAGATACAGTTGCTATTGAAGGTTGCAATGATGCAATTATCAATTTCATTTCTATTCCTCAAACATCAGACTTCACGGTTAATTATACTGTAGGCGGAACTGCGGTTCCGGGAGCAAATTATACTCCATTAGGCAATAGTGTTACCATTCCAGCCGGACAAACAAGTGCTCAAATTGTTGTTCATCCTATTGTAGATAGTATTGTAAACAATAATTTATATGTTGTAATTACATTTCAAGCTAACCCATGTGGAGTGGATAGTGTTATAATTCATATTAAAGATTATGAGCCCATGAATATAGGTTGGCTCAACCCCAATCCATGTGCAAATGATGGTGAGCCGCTTGGAATAGATGTTACGGGTGGTTTGGCTCCAATGCATTATTACTGGAATACAGGCGATTCTGCAACAACAATTATTTCAGTTACTCCAACAGTGCTGAATACCTACACATATACGGTTTCCGATGCTTGTAATGTGACACTTACGGATAGCATACATGTCTTTCAAGCGGTTCATTTGTCATTTAATGGGACAAGTCTTGAAGGATGCGAACCTCATACAGTTAATTTTGCAGAAAGTACGAATCCTCCTGTAAATATTGGAAGTTGGGCATGGAATTTTGGTGATGGAAACACAGCTTCAACGCATAATTCATCGGAACATTATTTGGCTGCAGGCGATTACACTGTTTCTTTAAAAGTTATTAGTACTGATGGCTGTAAAGACTCTGTCACAATTCCAAATTATGTGCATATCTACAAACAACCTACTGCAGAATTTACTGCTAGCCCCTGGTTAACTGATATTTTAAGTCCTACTATTAATTTCATGAATCAGACCATTAATTTCGATAACCCGGGAACAAACTGGGTATGGAATTTTGGTGATAGTCAATCAGGGACAGACATAAGCCCGTCACACGATTATGCTTCATCCGGGATCTATAATGTGACCTTGACATCAACAACTTCTCATGGATGCACCAGCTCAGTAACACATGAAGTTACAATCGAAGACATGCTTGATTTTCCAAATGTTATCACTCCAAATGGAGATGGAATTAATGATAAGTTTGAAATTTTACATTTAGCAGAGAATAGAAAATGTAATTTCAAAGTATTTAATCGCTGGGGCAAAAAGGTTTATGACAAAGATAATTATTACAACTCATGGGATGGTGAAGGCTTGGCAGATGGCGTTTATTACTGGGTATTTACCTATACAACCCTGAATAAAGAAACTCAAGTTTCTGGTTCAGTTACTATTATTAGATAATATTCCATGTATCGATATCAGGAAAAGCCCGTTAATTTCGGGCTTTTTCTTTTCCTAAAATGATAATGCCAAAGGTTATAGCTTGATTTTGTCTTATTTTTTTAAAGACTTGAAAGCCGTTTTCATAACAATGAAAGTGGCTTTCATAGCTATGAAGGTGGCTTTCACTCTTATGAAAATGGTTTGCATAACTATGAAAATTGCTCTCATAATTATGAAGGTGGCTTACATAGCTATGAAAATGGCTTTCACAGCTATGAAGATGGCTTTCATAGCTATGAAGATGACTTTCAAAGGTATGAAATTTCAATGTTTTTCTATTCAAGTCTTCATAATTTACTGATTAAGAATAATGTAAAATATGACAAATTAAGTTTGTGATTTACAAAACCTAAGCTGGCATTTCAAAATATTATGCTGCTTTCGCTTTAAGAATAAGAAAATTCAGCATTCATTATTTTAAAAAATCCATGTGAATTTAATTAAATCAAAAAAACATCTTGTAATATCAATATTATGTATACTTTTATCGCATCAAATTATAATATGATAAATAAATATCAACCAAATGAAAAACAAAATCTATCTAATTATGGCATTTAGTATACTGCTCTTTGCCGGTTGTAAAAACAACAAGACAACCCAAACATCGAATAATCCGTTCTTCTCGGATTATAAAACCCCCTTCGAAGTACCACCTTTCGATAAGATTGATACTTCGCATTATATGCCTGCATTTGTTGAAGGCATGAAA
>JBAWXL010000272.1:0-6069 GCA_037144095.1 Bacteroidota bacterium | reverse complement strand
GGATACATCTTCTTAGTCAAGACCAGTCTTTTTTGTAATTTTACAAATAATTTCAGCTTTAGTTTTTCATTGTATTTTGATTTTTACTACAAAAATAATCATTTACTATAGAAGTACAAACAGTTGAACGGAATCATTCGGAATGATAACTTCAAAACTGTGTATTATTTAATAAAATACTTGTAAAAACAAAAGTTCTTAAGAGTGAATGAGTATCTCACCCATTCCCAACAACAAAATAATTCCCATTTGAAGGATCTTTTATAATTATTTCTTTATCACGCATGAATTTGATATAAGCTTTGGCGGTGCGCTCCTTGACGTCGAGGTGCTGTTGGAGTTTTTCTGTTAGTTCCTGATAGGTATAAAATCGTTTTTGAGCGAATAATGATTTGACTGTTGCGGTTAGTTCGTTTTCTTTGCGCTTTTCCTTTTCCTCTTTGGTTTTCTCGCCGAGGTAAACGTGCATTTCTTCTTTTTTATCCCACGCAAACTGAATAAGCGGTACGTCAAGTGGACTACCATCACGCACTTTCAGCACTTTTACAACTGACACTCCAGGCTGGTCGTCTTTTTCTATGGATAGAATTCCAGCAGATTTTCGCTGTAACTCAGAACCCAAATGACCACGCAGCTTTAGCCCATTGGGGATAAAGTGCAGTACGCAGACAATACAGGTTTGATAAATTCCAGCTAGTCGATAGAGTTCGTCCACAATACGAATACTTTCGGCTTCGTCATTGGCAGAGTGTATTAAATCGGCTATTCCGTCAATAATTACCATGTGAATGCCACCGTACTCATAAAAGAATTTATCCATGCTTTGGATAATTGCTTGAAGTCGTTCTTTGCGGGACATTCCAGTGAGACAATATGCCCTGAAACTTTCCGGGAATTGATTTTGTTTTGCCCGTTTGAGGCTGTTGGTGGTGTTTTTGTACAGTTGTAATTCGGATTGTTCGGTGTCGTAAAGCAACACGGCTTTGTTCTGACGGTTGGGTTTGATGTGGGTTCCCAAAGTGTCAATATCATCGTCTTCAGTATTCAATGTGCCTGCTACTAAAGCGCAGATGTAATTGCTTTTGCCAGTGCCTTCACCGCCAGTTATACAACACAGGTTGCCTTGCGTACCCAGTGGGACGTTGTTAATTGAAATGATCATTTCTGCTGATATGGGTGGTTTGGTGAAATCTATTTCGCATGATTTTAGAACTGCCATGGTTTCGGCATAAATACCGTCCAGAAATTGAATGAATAATTTTTGGAAATCTCCTTTGGTATTTCCGAGTTTGAAATAATCGGAAATGTCTTTTTCTTCCTTTGTGCCTTTTAATGGAAGAACCATTCTTTTTACTCCAAATGTAGATAAAAGTTGTACGTGTTTTGCCGAAGATTCCATTCCAGTTTTATCGGAATCGTACAAAATAACTACGTGTTTAAAGCGATAGTTTAGTTTTTGAATAATGCTTTGTGGAATGTTCGAGGTTTCACTGTTGAAACAAATTGCACTGTAACCTTTGGAAACAAGACTTAACACATCTTTTTCGCCACCAGTAATGAATAGAATATTGCCTTTAGGTGGTAGCTGCTCTAGCCCGAAACAGTATTTGTCGCCCAAATCACCTGCGTACTGAAAACGAATAGTCGAAAAAGGTCGATAAAGTTTCAAATATAACTTCCCTTGATAAGCAAAGATTGGTTCTTTATCTGTAGGTGAGAGTTTGTAAGGTTTTCCTTCGTTGTTTTCTGTAGTAAATTCCTTTAACGATACAACATGAAATCTCTTGAGGGTATCAAGTGTTATTCCATATTGTTGCCAATAATTCAATTCAAAGTCAGAAAATGGTTTGACTTTGATGGAATAAGGTTTGATTGGTTTGGAGTGTTCTTCTTTTGATTCCAAGATTGGAGACGACCCACTGCCCCCTAAAGGGGATAAGATTTGAGACTTTGAAGTCATTACCTGAGAAAACTTTGGTTTTAATGATTGGTTGTTTGAATCAGTTTCCAAACGGAGACATAAATCCTGATTTATTTTTTTGAGGATTTCAATGAAGCTATCTGCATGACGGCATTCGGCACCTGAAATTTTTCCTACAAAGTGAAAACAATCTCCACTATAGTTGTCGTATCCATAATCTTTTAGTTTGTACTGGTCGTTATTCCTGTCAAAATAGACATTGCAGGAGGCTTTTTTGTCTTCGTACAATGGATTAAGAAAGTTTCGGCCAACTCTGAACGGAAACGGCAGGTAATGCTTGAACACATTCAATCCTTTATCTGTCCGTGCGAGTATTTCTTCTTTGCTCAACATAGGTTTTGTGGCTTTCAATTAAATTGTCAAGTGATTCCTGATTGCTTTTTACTAAACGTTCGTTCAGCATTCGTTTGACCTCCGCAATTGTGTAATAGGTTTTTCCAGAAATGATAGAGTAGGAAATGAGTACCTTTGTACGAAGTCGCTGAAGCGTGCGCTCACTAATTTTCAAGAATGTACAAACTTCATAACCATCCACCCATGTGTCCACTTCGTTGATTTCTTCGGGTTGATAATTGACCACAAATTTGGCAATGGTATTGACTTTTTCCATTAAGTCTTTAAATGCTTTTGATTCAATTGTTATTACTTCCATAATTAGAGTCTGTATTTAAATAAAAAAAATGCTGATTAATTTTGTTATATCATTAATAATTAGTATCTTAGCTCCGTAATCAAACAATAAAATTATGGAAGTATTCAACGAATTGAAGCTGCGTTTTGACGAACCAATTTGGGCATATAGCCCAGAATTAGCACTTTTTGACATTTTTCTTGAAAAGCATCCCGAAATTGTCAAAGAAGTTGGCGTAGACATTCTAAAGCTTGTGAAAAATAACGGTATAGGTCGTCAAGATTCTCCTAGCGTGGAAACAATCCTTCGAGCAGCGATTTATATGACTGTTGAGAAATTAACATATCGTGATTTGGAAAAACACATGTGTGATTCTAAAGTTTGTATTCATTTTCTTCGATTAGAAGAAGGTTGTTATTATAGCTTTAGTGTAATGCAAAAGTTTATCTCTGTTATCAAAGAGGAGACAATCATGCATATAATAAAGGATGTCAATAAGTTAGCTATATCTGAAGGCATTGAAGACGGAAAAGCCTTAAGCTCGGATACAACCAATATTCAAACCGATGTACATTATCCAACTAACAATGCATTGATTTACGACTGTATCAAAACAGCACATCGTTTGCTGAAAAAGATAAAAAAGGATAAGTCAGACCAAGACCGGTTAGACAAGATGCAAAAGAATGCCAAAGAGTTGAATTACAAGATAAACAATACTAAAAAGGATGATCAGCAACAGTTGTTCTTTGATTATATGACACTCCTATCGATGCTGATTGCCGAATCAAAAGATACTGTTAATCGCTATCCTGCGACCAAACACATCATCAAATTATCAGCATTTCTTACTTCATTTGATAAAGTTTATAACATGTCATTTAAGCATCAAATCCTGAACGAAAAAGTGCCAAATGCAGATAAATTATTTTCTATATTCGAGCCGCATACTACCATTTTGGTGAAAGGGCAGCGAAAAATTGAATTTGGTCACAAACTGTTAATAACCAGAGGAAAAAGCAATTTAATTCTAGATCATAAAGTTTTTGAAGATGTTCCAGCTGATTCCAATCTATTGCTTCCAAGTATTGAAAGAATTATCCAAAATTACGATGTTCAACCAACCGACACATCTAACGATGGCGGCTTTGTAAGCAAGACCAATATTGAAGGTTGTAAGGAAAAAGGCCTTATCAACATTGTTTTTACTAAGATAACAAAGAGTCTTAAAAACATCTCACAATCTCCTGAAATAGAGCGACAATTAAAAATATGGAGAGGTACAACCGAGGCTGTTATCTCTAATTTAAAAAGAGGCTTTGATGTTCAACGCGTTCTCTGGCAAGGATTTGAAAAATTCAGCGCTAAGATAGCATGGAGCATTTTAGGTTACAATCTGAGGGTAATAACAAACCGCATTTTAGATTAAGATAACTGCATTGTTTGTATAAGTCGCTTTAATCGGCAGGGATTGCCATATCCCTACATGAACAAACACAACTGCAAATACTTAATTAATGTATAAATTTGTATGTAATAGCAAAATTGAACTTTTTTGCATCAAAGCTCTGCTCAAAAAAATGGCTGAAAAATAAAATGGCTGAAAATATGCCACTTTATGGACAGACTCTAATTCTACTTTCCTAAATTAGATTTCTTTGTAATACCTGTCAATATCAGCCTGTCTCTGCCGGTGTCTTTTTTCAATATGTGCCATGCACATATCAACTTCTTTTTGTGTTGCGAAGTTTATCGCTATTACCAATAGTCGGGCATCTCTAACGCTAAGCAGTGGCATTTCGTCTTTTTGTTCCAGTTTTACACTCAAAACATAAAGACTTGCCATAAGCACTAACGCCATATGATGCTGCCAACCCAGCCAGCCTGTAATCTGGTACCCTGACATCCCTAGCTCATTCTTACAATCGTCAAAACAGCGCTCTACCCAATATCTACAACATTGAAAATAAGCCCATTTTTTGTTGTCATAGTCTTCAACATTGCCATTACTTAATGAGAACTTTACTTTCTCCGATTTGGTAATTACCAGCGTGCGCTTTTGTGCTTTATCTTCCTTTCCATCCCAATGCCATACAGTTACCGTATGTACATCTGCCACTTTCCAACCCTTAGCTGTTTGCCTTACATTCTCTGTTGTAAAATCTCCTTTGGATAAAGATTTGATATACTCCTGTAGTTGTATTGGTTTTACACTTGGCTGAACTTTCGTTGGTGCAATTCCCTTGGTACTTTTACGTTCGGGAACTGAAAATGTTGGTTCGGTGAGAAAAATTGTCTCATCTTTATGTACATCTAAAACATAAAATAAGCCCATTTTATCCAAAGACCTTGAAAGCTCTGAATTATGCCCATAAAGACCATCGCCAGCAATAAAATCAAAATCAACATTCGCAGCCACAGCTTGTTTTATAAGAGCTAATGCCAGTTGTGGCTTGGTTTGGAATACTTGTTTTTCTGTTGGAATTCCTGCTTTCTTACAACGCTCCTGATCCTCTGTCCAAACTTCTGGTAGAAACAATTCTGTCCCCACCAATGTGCAATACTTTCCATTAGCCAAAGTAGTATGAACAGCCACTTGACAATTATCTACTTTGCCTGCAACACCAGCATATTGACGAGAAACACCAACGGACTTTAATCCCTTTTTTAAATGAGATGTCTCATCCACAACAAGAGCAGTAGGAACCCCACTTTTTACTTTTTCGGCTCTTAATAATACATCAGCCTGCTTCAAAGTTACCTTATTTACATCTTCTGCACTCCAATTACTTGAAGACAAGAAGTGTAAGTAACGTTTGTGGTCAGCATCTTCAACTTTTTCTGTCATTCGCTCCATGTTTTCATGACCCTTTTCACAACATAATAGCCCTGCAACATATTGAGATGCCGTGCTCGTACTATCCATTCTGTATACCATAAATAAGCCCGAATATACTCTGATAATCAAAGCATTGGCGTTGTTTATGACTGATTTTATAGTTCTGAATTGTGAAAAGAAATTTTTTTTCTCTGCTCGTTTTGCCTTCATTGTCAAAATGATCAGAGATAATTAATAATGATGTAAATATACTAATAATCAACCATATACGCAAATTTTTGGAATGATTTTATTTTAGGAAAGTAGAACTAGTAACGTCGTGTAAGTTTGCATAGCCAAAGTGGCACAATTTCCAGTTGAATACACCCATGTTGCAGAAAAATCTATTTGCTCATTCAATTTGTGCGATACGACAATGCTCAAATCGTGCCTTCTATCATATTTAGCTGGAAAAACTTCACCATTATTAATCATATCTTTACCGGGTCTGTCAAAAAGTCGTTCTGTTTTTGACCATGTATATCCAATCCATCCTGTAGTTTTCCCAATTGACCTTTGAGCTAATAACTCCACACCGTACGACCAACCTTTACCAAGAGCAACTTTATCTTCCCAACC
>JBAWXL010000271.1:0-6079 GCA_037144095.1 Bacteroidota bacterium | reverse complement strand
TTTGCCAATATCCACCGAAATAAATTCGCCATAATTTGCAAAACCCGCATTATTGATAAGTGTTTTAGCCATTATTCCCTTTGATTTTAAGGAAACAAATATTGACTTTATATTTTCTTTTTCTATCAAATCGTAAGCATAAATTTGAATATCGCACTGATGCGATTTTAAGATGGAATTGTGCACCTCCTGCAAATCATTAATATTAAGTGAAATGAGAATCAAATTATATCCTTTTTCAGCAAATATCTTTGCAAATTCCAATCCAATACCACTCGATGCACCTGTAATTATAACATATTCTTTGTTCTCTGCCATTTCAATTATGTTTATCTATTTTATCAACGTTTTTTCTTGTGATTCATTTTGATTGTTCATGTTCCAATTCATAATTATTGTTCTGTATTAGGTGTTTTCGTTCATTTCATTCTTTGCATAATGGCAATACTTTATCTATTAGAATATTATCGTATTTTTCAGGTTCTTCATACGCAGGATGATGACCTGAATTTTCAAACCAAATTAGATTTTTATTTGGCGAAATCAATTTATTAAAATAGTCTTCTACTAATACTGATGGTGTATTATAATCGTGTCTGCCCTGTAAAATATAAACAGGTATATTAATTTGTGGAATTTCTTGAGTGAGGTTTAACTTCATAATTTGTGGCCACATTGTCTTTAGTGAAAAAACGCTACCTCGTCCAAAATTAATAAAATCCATCAAGGAATATTCAGGTGCAATAATTGTCTTCATATTAAACAACAATGAATAATCTGTCTGATTGTATATTTCTCCTCCTAAACGGATAAGCCATTTCCTATGAATCTTTATCTTTTCATACCAATTGTCACTTTTATCAATAGTTAAATATTGTTCAACACTGTTCAATGGTAATAACTCATCCAATGCTTTCTGATTTCCTTTTGCTCTTTCTATAAGATACTGATATGATATTTTCTCTCCTTCTTTGGGGTTGACTTCTTGTCCAGAGCCAACATAAGCATAGTATTGTTCTGGATATTTTTGAACCAATAACAATCCCAGTGCAGTACCCCACGAATGTCCCACAACAAGTATTTTTTTCTTCTGGAACTCTTTTATTAAGTAAGTGGTTAACTCATGAGCATCTGCCACAAATTGATTAATTGTCATTGTGTTTTCTGGAATTTCGGTTGAAAAAGACTTACCAGTACCTCTTTGTTCCCAAGCAATAATAGTGAAATATTTTTCAAGGTTTTTATGAAACAACCTAAAGGGAATTAACTCAGTAGTACCAGGTCCACCATGAAGATAAAGTAAAACTGGATTATTGAAATTTTCTCCTCTAATTAAAATTGTTTGAGTGAGGTTTCCAATTTTCACCTTCCTAATCTCCGATATACTATTCGCGATTCGATTTCCCGCAGCATCTTTAATTTGAGGTGAGTAGTTTATACTTTTGAAGATTATGAAAATCACCAATAAAAAAATTATAAGTGCAAAGAGAATTTTTATTGTCATTTTGATCCTTTTCATCTTACTGGACTATGGGTTAGTCATGAAGCTTTATAATATTTTCTTTCAAAGTCACTTTTTTCTACTCTTACACATAAAATGAAGCTATTGTTTTATAAAACCCTTGATTTCTTCCCATAGCTTCTTGTATGTTGATGTTATAGAACTCTTGGGCATATAGGAAACCACAGGACTCCGATATATCCCCATCCGCTCAATTTCAGATCGAAATGGAATATATGTTTTGCAATATTGTTTCGTGGTCTTATAAAAATATTCCATGTGTTCAAGATGCAACTTCTTTTTTATTTCAACCATAGAAAGAAAGAATACTAACTTTTTCGTGCTGACATCATGCTTCTTACAAAACAATATTAATTGTTCCTGAGTACGCATCGAAAGAGGAGTAGGAATAGTAGGCACCAAAATCAAATCGGATACTTCCAAAATATTTTCCGAAAGCAGTGTAATACCGGGGGGACAATCCAATATCACATAATCATACATCTTTCCAAGTTTCTTGAAAAGATTAAGAAAATGCTTTTCAGATTTTTTTATATCATTAAAATATATATCAATCAATCGAAACGAAAAGTCAGATGGTATAATGTCAAGAAAATCATTTTTTGTTTTTTGAATATATTCTCTTATATCATCCTTCCCTTTGATAACCCCTTTTATCCATGAAGGGGAAGCAGCATTTGCACAGAAATAATAGGTTGCAGCACCCTGTGGATCTAAATCCCACAATAAAACTTTCTTTTTCTCAATGCCGGCTAAAAATGCAACATTTATAGCAGATGCAGTTTTTCCAACACCTCCTTTAATATTATAGAAGCTGAGTATTTTCATCATTTATTTTTTACAAAAATACGAATTTATCAATTGTCAATAGAAAAAAGGTTATATTTGTCATCAATTATAAATTAGAAAACAAGTAGCAAATAATAAATGTTTTAATACATATAATTTCAAAATGAATTTATCTTCTATCCCTACCGATCATATTAATGATTTGATAGCAAAACAAATTTTAAACTTATATAGCAAAGAATTTCTTGCTGAATTAAAGAAATTAAAAAAAACAAATGATGCAGAAGCAATTCACCAAGTCAGAGTATATTCGCGTCGGCTGAAAGCTACATTTGATTTTTTTTCAGATGCACTGCCTTCTATAAAAAAAGAAGAATGGAATAAAGAAATCAAACGTTTTCTCTCTGCTCTTAACAAACCTAGAGACATACAAGTGCAATTAGACTATATTAAAATTCTTGCTGGGAAGAATGATTTTCAAAATATCATTGAGGTTATAACTCAATATCTAAATAAGCAACAGCACAAACAAGAAAAAAAAATCACCAAAGCTTTAAAAAGAATTGACGACAGCAAGGTATTCCCCAAAATTCTTCGTTATTGTAAAAAGAGCAATAAAAAAGCCAATAAATTTTTATCCCCTTCAAATTACGAAATTATTGCATTGGTCTGTTCGGAGAAAATGGTACCTTTATTAAATCAATTTAATCAATACAAGAGTTATCTTTTCAATCCAGAAAGGGTTGAGGAACTTCACAAAAGTAGATTACTGATTAAAAATATACGTTACACCATTGAAATTCTAAAACCCATTTTCCCTTCGCTTAATAGCTATTTGAAGATTGCTGTAAATTTTCAAACCCTGCTTGGCGAAATTCATGACTGTGATGTATGGTTCGTTTTTCTTGAAGATTTTTCAATGCATTTAAATAAAAAGAAAATTCATTTTTCAGAAGATGATTATGCTAAACTTATTGAGGAATTGGACAAACTAAGAACTTTACGTGCATCAGAAAGGGAGCTTAAATTTGAGGAAGTAATAAAAATACTCGATCAGGAACAAATTGTCCATTTTGAAAAAGATTTATTGAACAGTTTTAAAACAAGACAATTTATAAGTAAAAATTAATTTGAAATGGGCGTTGAAATTGAAAGAAAATTTCTCGTAAATAAGGAGAAATGGGAGGTAATAGATAAACCTGTGAAAATGATGTTTTGGCAAGGCTATTTGACCATTGACCCGGAGAAAACAATACGTGTGCGCATCACTGATTCGAGTGCATATTTAACCATAAAGGGGATTTCTGTTGGAGCCACAAGGGCCGAATTTGAATATGAAATACCAAAAGCAGATGCAGAGTTGCTACTTGCTAAATTTACAATAGCTGATGTGAGAAAAATACGATATGAAGTTATTTTTAAACATAAATTATGGGAAGTTGATGAGTTCCTTGATAAAAATGAAGGTTTGATAATTGCCGAAATCGAATTAACCAGAGAATCAGAACCTTTTGAATTGCCAGACTGGGTTGAAAGAGAAGTAACGAATGAAGAGAAATATTATAATTCAAATTTATCTGTTAATCCTTACAAAAACTGGTGACCCAAAAAGTCTTCATATTTACGGATAAAATTGAACTTATTTGAGTTTTCTGACGTAAATTTGACTGAAAATTCAATTTCATCATTTTTGAAAATTGCAAAAATGGATATTCAGATTTTCAATTTCGTAACTAAATCATATACAGAATAATAAACTATAATAATAGTACAAAAACACCTCATTTCAGTCTCTATCAAAACGATTTTGTTAAGTGTTAAAACGATTTTGTTAAACGATAAAATGGTTTTGTTAAACGATAAAACGGTTTTACTAATTGATGAAATGGTTTTGTTAAACGATAAAACGGTTTTATCACTTAATAAAGCTAACTTGTCACTTAACAAAGATAGTTTATCATTTAGTAAACCCATTTTGTTACTTAACAAAACAGCTTATCCATTTAATAAAACACTTTTATTAATCAACAAAACCAATTTATTATATCATATTTTTATTTTGTGACTTATAAAATCGTCTTTTAATAAAAGCCTGTACCTGTATAAAAAAAGAAAACTGCCCCCAATTAGTAGGCAGTCTCCCGGCTCAAAATCTAAATCAATAGTTCTGAGGTTACAAAAGTATATATAAGATTATAAAATGCCATTAAGTCAGAATGAAGTTTAGGCTAAGAAATAGTTAGCTTTTTTGAATTTCTGATTATCAAATTAACCATGTTTAATCACTCTTTTTTTCCTGAAGAAATTTAAAGAGAATATAATAACAAAAACAGAAGCAATGAAAATTGCTAAAATATATTTTGTGTTTTCATACGTATGAACAGAACTGTTATAGGAAGGACCTAAAATTATTCCAATTGATAAACAAACTATACACCAGGTAACAGCAGATAAAAGGGCAATGGGTAAGAATTTTCGGGGTTCGATATGCAGCAAACCCGTAAAAACAGATGTATAGCCTCTTAAATAAGGGGTAAGTCGTCCAATAAAAACCGTCCAAAGCCCGCCTTTTGAAATTTTCTTTGAAAATTTTACTATAGTTTTTTCAGAAATTGGAATCCATTTAGGTTTATGTTGAATAATGTATAAACCAAAAAAATAAAAAATAAAAAAGAGTAGATTTGTGCCCATGAAATCAGCCAAAACAACTACAAGAAAAACAAACGGAAATGATAGAATTCCATTAAAAATCAAATAACCCGAAAATATTAATATTGCCTCGCTGGGAATCGGATTTGGAACCCCAATTTCTTGAAGAAAAATAAGGATAAATATTGCATAATATCCATATTCGGTAATAAATTTTATCAGCTCAGACGGCATAATTTAAATTTGCATTTAAAAAAGGCTCTTCAATCAACTCCGAGTAGAATTCAATTAATTTTTTTCTTATCGCATCTTTATCAAATTGCTTAATCATTTCATTCGAAATCTCTAATCCCTTATTATATTCAACTTTATTCTTCATTAACAATTTAATTGTATCAATAAATTGCTTATTATCATCAGCATTCAAATATTCATTTTTATAAAGAAGCTTATATTCAAAAAGGTTTCGATAAATTACAGGCATTCCAGATGCTGCAGCTTCTAAAGGGGCTAATGGACAATTCTCTTGATAAGAAGGGAATATAAACAAATCTGCCGCAGCATATAAACTTGGCATCTCATGTAATGAAAACATACCGGAGAATTTAATATTTGAAGGTGCTTTTCTAATTTGTTTGTTTAATTTCTGCACTCCTTCTGTCATCGAACCAAAAGGGCGACCTCCAACCCATCGAAATTGTGCATTATGAATTTTTTTGCCAATCTCAATAAAATCTTCACAACCTTTTCTTCCCTCTAACTGACCTACTCCCAACACACAAAAATCATCTTCTTTTAGTCCAAGAATTTCTCTACCTCTGGCACGAAGCTCAGGAGTACGTCGCCAATTTTCAACAAGTAAGGGATTATTTAACCTAACGATATTTGTTTTGGCACCCAATTCTTTAATCACATTTTCAACTTGAGGGCTAATAGCAATACAAGTATTGGCATATGAAAAAACCTTTTTAAAATACCATTTTACGAGAGGCATTAATAATTTCGCAAAAGGAATTGAACCTTTAATTGAATCAGGAATAACATGAACAGTATGAATTCTTCGACCTTTATATCTCAACCCTCTTAAAAAAATGTAGGGCCCATAGGTATGACTATGCA
>JBAWXL010000270.1:0-6096 GCA_037144095.1 Bacteroidota bacterium | reverse complement strand
CTAACACGAAAAATAAAATCAAAACTCAAACTGTTATTACCTTAATACATGCGTAGAATTATTTCGATTCAATTACTTTGTAATTATTTGATTTAAAACATTTCACTGCCTCAAAACACTAATTTATTGAAAAACTTATTATTCAATTATTCTATATGAAAAAAACGTCTTTAAGTCTTCTGTGTTTATTTTTATTTGTTTTCATTTTTAGTTCAAAAATCAATGCACAGGAAATCAATTGTATCGATTGCCACGAAAATTTAGTTGCCGGCACCGTTCACGATAAAGTAATAAAATGCGGCGATTGCCATAGCGATGTGGTGAAGGAAGAACATTCAAAAGCCTCAATCAAAAAGGTAGATTGCAAGAAATGTCATGCGGCTCTGGATGCTCAAATGAAGAACGATGTGCATCGCAAACTGATGCATTTAGATGAGAAGAAAGCCCCCGATTGCAAATTATGCCATGGAACCCATAAAATTGTATCACCTTCAACCGTAGCAAATAAAGAAAAGAATTATTGTGGCAAATGTCATAAAAGTGGCATCATGGTGGTGCCCTATCACAATGCACTTAAGCAAAACGACAACTGTTCGAAGTGCCATAGCGATAAAAATCATAAAGAAGAATTGGCAAAATCGGTGCATAAAAACCTGTCATGCTCCAATTGCCATAGCTATGTGATTAACAATCTTGCCAACCATCAAAAAGCACCCAAAGAAGGAGTTACGGCTGATTGCTATTTGTGCCATACCGCCATTGCTGCCGAACATAAAGAGAGTATACATGGTTTGTCGATCACCGAAGGCATCAATGAAGCAGCACAATGCTGGAACTGTCATGGCTCGCACAATGTGCTTCCTGTAAAAGATAAAAGCAGCAAGGTGTATCCAACCAATTTGGCAACCACCTGTGGCAAATGCCACGACGACACCTTATTTATTAAGAAGTATTCTTCTTCAATTTATAAGCCCGGCAAAATGTATTCGCTCAGTGTGCATGGCAAACTGGTGATGCAAGGAAGTAAAATCTCGGCCACTTGTGTCACTTGTCATGGCAAACATGATATTAAAAATCGTGTGCAGGATGGCTCGAAGATATCGGCAATAAACCTGCCCAATACCTGCGAAAAATGTCATGCAAACATAACTCAGGATTATAAGAAATCAATTCACTGGATTGCCGTGAAAAAGGGAATCCGAAGTGCGCCATCGTGCAACGATTGCCATAGCGAGCATAACATTCATGCCATTAACACGGTAAATAAACGCGATGAAATGCGGAAAATTCAGGACGAAACCTGCCTGCAATGTCATCAAAATCTATTGCTATCTCAACGCTATGGCATTGAAAACATGAACGTAAAAAACTATCAGGATAGTTATCACGGATTAGCGGCTGCCCATGGCGATAAAAAGGCAGCCATGTGTGTCGATTGTCATAATGTACATAATATTTTGCCCAAAGACCATGCAGAATCATCAATTAGCAAGACCAATATTGTGGCTACTTGCAAAAAATGTCACCCACAAGCAACCGATACTTTTGCAAATAGCTATAGTCACACCTCACAAGTGCATTCTGCAGCCAACATCGAAGGTATAGTAAAAACCGTTTATATTTGGTTGATTATACTTGTAATTGGCTGGATGTTTTTGCACAATCTGCTGATTATTATTCACGAAATGAGAATAAGATATAAGAAAACAAAGAATCAAATTCGAATTCCGCGTTTCACCAAAAATGAATTGATACAACACACCCTTTTGCTGAGCTCATTTATTATACTTGCCATGACGGGCTTTCAACTTAAGTTCCCCGAAAGTGCCTACGGGAAGCTGTTATATTCACTTGGATTTAATGAAGTGGTCCGTCAATGGGTGCATCGCATTTCTGCTTTGCTGATGATTGTGCTGTCTGTTTATCATGTTGTATATTTATTGTTTACGATCAGAGGACGCGATGTGCTCAAGGGTTTATTCCCACGCTATAGCGATGTAACTCAGATGAAAGATACCATGCTCTATTATTTGCATCTGAGCAAAAAACATCCTCAGTATGACAATTATAATTATATGGAAAAAATGGAATACTGGGCGCTGATTTGGGGAACCATCGTGATGGGTCTCACCGGATTTGTTCTTTGGTTTCCAACAATAGTGGGCAATTGGGCGCCGGTCTGGTTCATAAAAGTGAGCGAAATTATCCATTTCTATGAAGCCATCCTTGCCACCCTTGCCATATTGGTTTGGCATTGGTTCTTTGTCATTTTCCACCCCGGCGAATATCCATTAAACTTTACGAGCATTGACGGAAAAACCACTGTGGTTCATTTCAAACACGAACACCGACTGAAATTCCATCAAGTTATTCTTGAATATATTGAATTTAAAAATGGCAAAATAGAAGCAAAACGATTGAGCCATTTCACAAAACTATTTATGGAGGCTATTAAAAAGAATGGATTGAGTATGGATGAGTTTGTGGCAAATGAAATGGAAAATGATGTAATGCTGAAAGAATTTATTGAAAAGAATAAGTCGAAATAAATTGAATTAAAACAAAGAAAGAGGCACAAAAGCCTCTTTCTTTGTTTTAAACATACAATAACAAAACCTTAAATTACCATAACAGTTTTTGAGTTTGCAATCGGAATGCATATTTTTTAATAGATTTGCATTGAATTTAAAACATGAATATCCTCAACAAACTCTTCCCAAAAGAAATGCTGAAAGGCTATGGCTGGTTTATTGCTTTTCTTTTCTTTTTTACCACTGCATTCTTTGTAATGCAGTTGATTAATAATCGTTTTTGGATGCACGATTTCGAAGTGTATTATTCTGCAGCCACGGCTTTTGTGCACGGCGATAGTGTTTATGGAGTTCCTTTTGGGCTTACTTCGGGCTTCTATAAATATTCGCCCTTTACCTTGCTGATGTATGCTCCTTTTTGTTTAGTTCCTTTTTTTGTAGCAAAAGTCATCCACCTTTTCATCTTAGGAACTTTACTCATTGTTAATATTATATCTATTGATAAAGTCATCAATCGTACTTTTTTTAATGCTGCTTCCTCAAAAAGAATATCCTTGAAAATGTTCCTCATTTTCCTCCCCTTACTTGCCAATGTTTATACCGAAATGCATTTGGGAAATAACAATACCGTGCTTCTTTTTCTTAATGTTTTTGCTTTGTATCAACTTCTTAAAGGAAGAAAACTCTGGGCAGGAATTTTGTTTGCAATAGCCATACTTATTAAACCTCATTTCCTGATTTTTGCTCCCTTGTTTTTACTTCGAAAGGAATATAAGTGTTTATTTTATACCTTTTCCGCTGTAGTAGTGGGTTTATTAATCCCAATAGTTTTCATGGGAATGCAATACAATTCCCAGCTATTAAATCAGTGGGTTGAAATAATGAAAATACACAACAATGGCTTAATCTACAGCCCCGATACTTTATATTCGTGGTGTTATGCCTGCTTTGGTCAGTTTATGTTCTCTGATGTTATTAAGTATGATAAAATCTTCGGTTTGGCAATACTAATCCTTGTGTCTTTAGGCATATTAACCATGATTATTTTCGATTTCAGAAAAGAGAAAACACAGAATCCTATTAAAAATTATAAAGAAAGAAACTTCATTTTCGAATTCTTTATCTTGTTGGCAATCATTCCCAATATAGTCGAGACCGATTCAGAACACTTCTTGTTTTCTATTCCGCTGATAGCTTATATCATCAATTTCCTTTATTCGAAAGGAGAACTTTTATTCTTTAAAATCATTGGAATCAGCCTCCTTGTTTTATATGGAATGAACATGAGGGAATTAATTGGCAAAACACTCTCTGCCGCCTATACAGCCCATGGTGTCTTCGGACTTTCCAACATTCTTATCGTTTCATTTTGCATTTTCATTCACTTTAAAAAGCAAAATCAAGCTACTCCGGGAGCCGAAAATTGTACTGTCTAATTTAATTCGTATACTTGCCAATAGTTCGAACGCTCAATCCAATGATTGAAGTTGAAATTAAACACCCAATCGGGGTAAGAAGCATATATTAGCTTCTTAGGCATTCGTAATTCTTTGATAATATTTTTATCTCCGGTAACAATAAGGTGATGTTTTGATGAGTTGAGCTCTATTTCTATCACCGATTTTATTTCTTTTATTTCAAGATTGGGACGTTTGTAAAAATAGATGTTTTTATAAGGATTATACTCGATAAAATACAGAACTGTTGGTTCATTATACGAAGAATATATCTTATTGAACATCGACATTTGATCATTTGCAGGTTTAAAAGCAACCACTGCCACAAATAGAAGATTGACAATAAAAAAGAGCTTGGCAAAACCTTTTATATATTTGTTATCAAGAGAAACCGAATGCCATTTTTGTTGTACAATTTCAATAGCTTTAATGACGATTATTGGAACAAAGCCAATAATAGGAAATAAAAAACGTGTTTCTTTGTGTCCAATAATGAAATGAATCAGGAGAAAGGGGAGGAGGGTCCAGGTTAGAGCATCTTTTAATTTATAAATGAAAAGGAGTATGAAACTCAGAATTAAAGCAATGCTAAAAGGAGGAATAGCCCGCACAAAAACATCGCTGAAATAGAACCACCAGGGTTCGATGCCAAAGTTAGAAACTTTGTTTTGAATGATGTTCTGATTAAAATAATTCCAGGTCGTTAGCGTCCATTCTCCATAGAACCATCTATCGCTCAGAATACCGATACCAATCATCAACAAAAGCCCTAAGGTAACAAAGAGGGTGCTTTTAATTTCCTTTCGTATAAATAGGTTCCAAAAAAGCAATCCGGCAATTAAAAATCCAGTTTGATAACGAAATAGGAATGAAAGGCCTAATATTAATCCAATGAAAAAGCCTCTTTGCATTCGGGGATTGGGCTTAATTATCAGCAGTGAAAATGCAATAATAAATAAACTACCCGACCAACTTTCTGATGAAAACCTTACACCAATATATATTGCAAACCATAGAAGAAAAGATAATAGCAAAAACCATCTCTTTAATTTATCGTTGTGAATAGTTCCGAGGTAGGTTTTATACATTATATGCATCGCCAGGAAAACAAGCGTTGCCGATAGTAGTCTGAGAAATAGCGTGATGATGAAGGGATTTGTAAGACCAATAACTTCAAAAAATCTGCATAAGAATACCACCATTGTTGGTTGAAATGCAGGTCTGATTTGATAATGATATTCCCATGGAAGTTGGGAAGGCAATGTCATGCCCAGTTTTAATCCTGCAAATTCAAGTATTTGGATATGCTCATCAATATGATGATAGCCAACCGAAAACAAGGCTGTGAGTATTAAAATAAAAATACTCAGGGCATAAATATATTTTTCAGACAGTGCTATTTTCAGGTTTGTTACTTTTAAATTGATTTGTCTTAGTTTTACATCTTATTATTTCTGATTACCTCTGCAGGAATTCTGGTTTAGTGGAAAATCATTGCTAAACAATTGAGGGTGAAATAATATTTTTTCAGATTGATGGCTTGAATTATTTTCAAGATGGCTTTTGATAAATGTTTTATTGATTACTGATTTGAGAAATTTCTCTTTACATGATTGAAAAGCTTAGTGGGGAACTGTTCATTTTATTTTCAGATTTAACTGCAAAATTAATCAAATTTCATCAACCGCTGTTTAATAAGGCTGAAGGTTGTTAGACTGAAGGTTGAAGGGGGAAAGACCCAAGGGGAAAACCCAAATTCATTGCTGTTACACTTTAGCCAACGGGCTCAGATTCATTTCCGTTGCGCTTTAACCAACGGGCTTATGATGAAATATTGTAACTGGCTTTAGCCTAAAAAGCCCCAAGGGAAAACTACCGGAAGTGTCCGTCCTGAAAAACAGCCAATTAGAAATTTTTCCTTCTAAATAGGTTTTGTGCCGAACTCACTCAGTTCTGTGAATCACTAACTCAGTTCTGTTCGACACTAACTCAGTTCTGTTCCGTACTAACTCAGTTCTGTTCGTTTCTTACTCAGTTTAGTGAGGCTACTCACTCAGTTCTGTTCGGTACTCACTCACATTAGAAAGGCAACTACTTCGGTTCTCTTC
>JBAWXL010000269.1:0-6130 GCA_037144095.1 Bacteroidota bacterium | reverse complement strand
TATTTGGAGGGAAGGGAGGTTTTTATCGTACAATAACAATAAGCGGAACTCGTTGGTGAGATCGAGCTTCTGCTGAATGAGAGGAAGCTCGCTAAGGAAGTGCAAATCATCGACATGCTTCTTGCCGGGCTCGCTCATGCACTTAAGTTTAAGGATGGCACGGATTTGTGTGAAACCGATTTTGTCTTCGAAATGGTGAGGATAGATCAAGGTGTGCTATATATATTGTTGATAGTTGCCAAAATTAAAAATATGCCAGATTACAATGCCCGCACTTACTGAAATATTGACGGAATGCTTTGTGCCATACTGTGGTATTTCGATGGATAGGTCAGCTAGGGGGAGTAGATGCTCTTCTACGCCATGAATTTCGTTGCCAAAAACGAGAGCAATCTTTCCTCCTTCTGTTGGAATAAAATCGTGCAAAAGAACAGCCTGATCGGTTTGTTCGATAATGGCGATGCTGTATCCTTGACTTTTTAAATCAGAAAGCAGCATAAAAGTATCTTCGTGATGAGACCAGTCAACAGATTCGGTTGCCCCGAGAGCGGTCTTCTGTATCTCACGGTGAGGGGGTGTGGCGGTGATTCCGCAAAGGTAAACATGCCCAATACGAAAGGCATCGGAAGTGCGAAAGACTGAGCCAATGTTATTCAAACTGCGGATATTATTGAGCACCACCACAATATCGGTCTTCTTCACAGACTGGTATTGTTCGGAGCTAAAGCGTCCTAATTCGTCGTTGGATATTTTGCGCATGGGTTGAATTGAGGGGACAAAAATACTCAAAGTTTAAGATGCAATGAATTATATTATGCAAAATTAAGAATAAGACGTATTTTTGTAACCAGAAGAAATTATGGCAAAAAGCGTAAATATAACTCCAACCGAAACCCCTTTGATGCGGCAACATGCCTCAATTAAAGCGAAATACCCTGATGCATTGCTGCTCTTCAGGGTGGGTGATTTTTATGAAACATTTGGAGAAGACGCTGTAAAAACCTCTGCAATTTTAGGAATAGTGCTTACAAGACGTGCAAATGGGGCAGCTACTTTTATTGAATTGGCTGGTTTTCCCTACCATGCAATAGATACTTACTTGCCTAAGCTTGTAAAGGCTGGATTAAGGGTGGCAATTTGCGACCAACTTGAAGATCCAAAACTCACCAAAACCATTGTGAAAAGAGGGGTTACAGAACTGGTGACTCCAGGGGTTTCTTATAATGAAAAGATACTTACTCATAAAGAAAATAACTTTTTAGCAGCTGTCCATTTGTTGCCAAAGAGCACTGGCATTGCTTTTTTGGATATCTCTACCGGAGAATTTTATACTTCACAGGGAAGTACGGAATACATTGATAAACTTTTGCAAAGCTTTCGCCCAAGCGAGGTAATCGTACAGAAAAATAAGCTGAAGGAATTCACGGAAATATTCGGACTGAGTTATTATGTGAACACCTTTGATGATTGGGTATTTACGTTTGAGTTTGGAAACGAAACTTTACTGAAACATTTCAAAACTATATCCTTAAAAGGCTTTGGGATTGATGAATTGGAGAATGGAATTATTGCTTGCGGCGCTGCCATGCATTATCTTTCGGAGACCAATCATGATAAAACCATGCACATCAAGAAAATTGTGCGCATTCAAGAGGATTTATATGTTTGGTTAGATAGGTTTACGATTCGTAATCTGGAGCTTTTATCCCTGATAAGCGAAAAAGGGAAATGTTTGATAGATATACTAGATAGAACAGCCACCCCAATGGGCTCACGCTTGTTGAAAAGATGGATAGTACTTCCTTTAAGGGAAAAATCATTGATAGAAGAACGGCATGACATTGTTGATTACTTTTCACAACAAGATGATTTGGTAAAGAAACTATCAGAACAAATTCACTTAATTGGAGATATTGAAAGACTTATTTCAAAAGTTGCTGTTGGGAAAGTTAATCCCCGCGAAGTATTGCAATTGGCAAAGGCACTACGTTCAATTGGAGAAGTTAAAGAGTTAATTTCAGCCAGCCCTGTAGGTGCTTTGAAGAAAATTAGTGAACAATTGAATAGTTGTGCCACTATTAGTAAAAGGATACAAGAGGAGTTGAATCCTGATGCACCGCTACTCATATCAAAAGGTTATGTAATTGCTGATGGAATTTCAGAACCCTTGGATGATTTACGTAAACTGGTGTTTTCAGGGAAAGATTACCTCTTGCAAATACAACAAAGGGAAATAGAGAATACAGGAATTTCATCGTTAAGGATATCTTACAACAATGTGTTCGGTTATTATCTTGAAGTTACCAATACTCATAAGAATAAAGTACCCCCTGAGTGGATACGTAAGCAGACGTTGGTGAGTTCAGAGCGATATATCACCGAAGAACTAAAAGAATATGAACAAAAGATATTAGGAGGTGAAGAAAAGATACTTGAAATCGAGCAACAGCTTTTCAATTCTTTAGTTATTAGCTTGCTTGACTATATTGATCCTATTCAGCTTAATTCATCACTTATAGCGCGTCTCGATTTATTGTTGTCTTTTTCTGTGATTTCTAAAGAAAACAACTACGTAAAGCCAACAATGAATGATAGTTTCTCACTTGAAATTGTTGAAGGCCGCCATCCGGTAATTGAAAAGAACTTGCCTATTGGAGAAGAATACATCACCAATTCAATTTTGTTGAATGATGAGGAACAACAAATTATTATTCTAACCGGTCCTAATATGTCAGGTAAGTCAGCTTTGTTACGTCAAACTGCTTTGATTGTTTTGATGGCACAAATGGGTTGTTTTGTTCCTGCCGCAAAAGCAAACATTGGAATAGTCGATAAAATTTTCACACGCGTAGGTGCATCCGACAACATTTCGTCGGGAGAATCTACTTTTATGGTGGAAATGAATGAAACAGCCAGTATTCTAAACAATATTTCGAGTAGAAGCTTGATTTTACTTGATGAAATTGGAAGAGGAACCAGTACATACGATGGTATTTCAATTGCATGGTCAATTGCTGAATTTATTCATAACCATCCATTATTTCGTCCTAAAGTGCTCTTTGCTACACATTATCATGAATTGAATGAGATGGCAAAGACTTTACACAGGATTAAGAATTTTCATGTAACCGTAAAAGAATTAGGGAATAAAGTTTTGTTCATGCGAAAGATTGCAGAAGGAGGCAGCGAACATAGCTTTGGAATCCATGTAGCAAGAATGGCAGGAATGCCTCAATCAGTCCTTGAACGAGCCGAAGATTTGCTTAAAAAGCTTGAAAAATCGCATAGCAGCGACCAAATTTCTAAATCAGTTCATAAAGAAATTAAAGATAATTATCAATTAAGTTTTATACAGCTAAACGACCCATTATTAGAAGAAATTCGCGATGATATTATTCATATTGATATAGATACGTTGACTCCTGTTGAAGCATTAATGAAATTAAACGAAATAAAAAGAATGTTGAATAAAAATAAAAAGTAATTTTTTTTTGCAGATATAAAAAATCATAATATATTTGCAGCCTCAATAATGCGGAAGTAGCTCAGTTGGTAGAGCATGACCTTGCCAAGGTCAGGGTCGCGAGTTCGAGTCTCGTCTTCCGCTCATAATTAATCTCTCTTCGGAGAGGTTTTTTTTAGGTTTGCCCTGGTGGTGGAACTGGTAGACACGCAGGACTTAAAATCCTGTTGCCATTGCGGCAGTGCGGGTTCAAGTCCCGCCCGGGGTACGGTTTACTCTTTAAAAGCCCAGTATTTACTGGGCTTTTAGATTTTTAGGTAGCCAACTGAATACCCAAAATCCATTTTATATCCAAATTTTGGATTAAGCCAAAATGCTCTGGATTTAAATGTTTTACTTTGATTTTCCATGTGTCAAAATTATTTATATTTATTCTATTTTGACACACTTTTTTGAACAGCCTTATTCTCTATCCGCGTCATCGTTAATCGGGTATTTTATTACGAGCATGAACAGCACAACTGGAAGGGATATAAATCTGCTAATTAGTAAATTGGACGAAATACTAAAAAGAGTAGACCCTGTCACTCGAAAAGAAATAATAGATATTATTAAAAGCTTAATCAAGTAAAAAAAAGAAAACTGCCTTTTAAGACAGTTTTCTATAGCACAAACCAAATGAATCCTAAAATTATTTTGCAAATTTACACTAGTTTATTCTCTGAAAAGTTAAGTGAATGCAAAGTTTAGATTAATTAATTGTTTCTAACTGCATGGAAATGAATTCAAGATTTTACATTGGCTTAAATTAAACTTAATATTAGGGTAATACAATTGCCGTTTTTTATTGCGTACTTGCAGCACAATTTAAAACTCAATAATGATACACGAAATTAAACCTCATGGTCCTTTCCATCAGGGACTTTTAGATGATTTAAACCTTTTTCTTTTCGAACAAAAATTACGTTTTCCTAAAGATGAAACCTTAAAAATTGACATGCATTGTCATGATTATAATAGCGATGTCCCTGACGAAATTTTAGGAAGAATCCTTAATCTTCCAGAAACCTGGCTCTCAACAAAGTCGTTATTAAAACATTTAAAAAAAGCAGATTGTGATGTGGTGACAATTACCAATCATAATAATGCTCGATCTTGTTTCGATTTGCAAGAAGCAGGAGTAGATGTACTTAGTGGAGCTGAATTTAGTTGTACAGTTCCTGATTTTAATATTGGCATTCATGTTTTGGTTTATGGTTTAAACCGGGAAGATGAGAAAACATTAAGAAAACTCAGAAGAAATTTATATACTTTTTTGCGTTATACCAATGATAATGACTTACCAACAGTGTGGGCACATCCCTTGTATCATTATAGTAAAAATGGGAAGCCCCCTATAAGCTTTTTCAAGAAAATGACAGTAGTGTTTCAGAGATTTGAAGTGTTGAATGGACAAAGAGATACCTGGCAAAATTTGCTTATTAAATCCTGGCTTTCAGAATTGACCCCTCAAATAATTGATGAATATGCCCTTGAAGCCAACATCAGTCCATCGCTTTATTGTAAAAATCCTTATGAAAAGTTCATGACTGGAGGCTCTGATAGTCACATGGGGTTTTTTGCTGGTCTAACAGGAACTTATCTTCATGTGCCGGATTTGAAGAACAGACTTAAACAATCAAAACCTTCTGAGCTTGCCCTTGAAGCCATAAGGGAAGGCCGAATGGCTCCGTATGGTTCACACCAAAACAGCGAAAAGTTAACGATAGCTTTTCTCGATTATGTTTGTCAAATTGCTTTAAATAGCAAAGATCCCGGGCTACTGAGGATTTTGACTCACAATGGAACAAGCAGAGATAAAATTATCGCCTTACTGACGTCTAATGCTTTTGCTGAATTACAAAAACATAAAGTAACGCTGGGCTTTGTAGATGTATTACATAATAGTTTTATTGGCAAAAAAGCAAATTTCGGAAAAAGGTTTCTTATTCCAAAGGATTATAAAGGCGTATTTGATGAGGCTCAAAAAATTGCGGAAGCTTCAAAGAATAATCCAAAAGAGAGTGTAGATACCTATAGAAAATCAATTTATTCGATAAATGAGAAATTGAATAATTTACTATTTAAAAGATTTTCGAAAAAAGTGGTCGAACTAAATGTTGGAAATAAAATTGAAAAATTGGGTATCGCAGGGATTTTGCAGAGTATTGAGATTCCAAGCGAAATAAGGTCATACATTGATAAAGCTAACGGAAGCAAATCGTCGCAATTAAATGGCAAAGACATTTCTAAGTTTCTTGATGGCCTTTCATTCCCATTTTTGGGTTCAGCAATATTGCTGGCAGCCCATTATACTAGTGCACGCGTGATGTATTCAGTTCGTCCTTTACTTCAGGAGTTTTCGGAACAGTTGGGGAAATATGAACATCCTAAAAGAATGCTTTGGATGACGGATACTTTTGGTGATAAAAACGGAGTATCAACCGTTCTTCGATCCATTTTGGAAGAAATTAAAGTGATGAACCTTCCCATAGATATTCTTATTTGTAACGACAAAATAAAACCGGAAGATCATTTGATTGTCATCAAGACTGCTGCTGAATTTGATATTCCGATGTATGATAGTCAACCACTTCGTATTCCCAACTTTCTCGAAATTCATGAACT
>JBAWXL010000268.1:0-6133 GCA_037144095.1 Bacteroidota bacterium | reverse complement strand
TACAACAAATATTTCGATTTATGTTTTTGGGAAATAAAATAACTATTGAAGTCGATATAATTAAGACCTAATTGTTTCGAATACTTAATGTGATAATCGAAATTGGTTTTCCCTCTCACTTTCCCATATCTGTTAGGAATATACTCAGGATAAAATCCTCCTTTTCCGGCAGCATACACCAAAAGAATGTTTTTATTAAGTTTAAAAAGGCTGTCGTTGATTGATTTCAGGCGATTCATTCGATGCTTAATGCTGTCTTCACCAATAAAATCTGTCCCAAAGTAGGCTTTTATGTAATTTTCCTCATACAAATAATTATCCTTGCCAATAATTACTCCATTTGCTTTTGCTTTATTGAAAAGATTGTAAGAAATCTGATTGTTTAACCTCACCAAAATGCTCCTAAACCCAAAGTTTTCGTTCCTGAATTTCTCTTTTTGTTCCTGATATCCTCCCGAAAACCACCCTTTGAAATTGAAAGTGGTATCCGCGGCTAATGTGATTGCGCCAAAAAGGGGTTTGACTTTATAAATGCCAAATTTTACCTGTATAAGGGGAATAAAAAGCATCAACAAGATAAGGCATAAGAGTATCCTTTTCTTAAAAGTGGCTGAAACTTTTATCCTAAAATTCATATTCCCTTATAAGTTTATTTTCCATCCCATTATTTCAATCTGAGTCTGTTTGTTTTCAGATTTGATAAATTATTTCAGATTTTTGCGTGAAAACAAATTGTATTTCAAGATGCAATAAATGGCTTTTACGCCATCTTTCCAGCCTATTTTCTTCCCCTCTTCGTAGGTTCTGCCATAATAGGATATTCCAACTTCATAGATTCTGATTAAGGGCAGCCGCGAAACTTTTGCCGTTACTTCAGGTTCGAATCCAAAACGTTTTTCTTTTAAATATAAAGGTTTGATAACCTCTGCACGGAACATTTTATAGCAAGTCTCCATATCCGAAAGGTTCAAATTGGTGAACAAATTGGATAAGAAAGTCAGAAAACGGTTTCCGATGGTGTGCCAAAAGAATAAAATACGATGAGGATTCCCTCCCATAAAACGCGAACCATACACCACATCAGCGGCTCCCATTAAAATTGGTTTCAACAGTAAATTATATTCTTCAGGGTCATATTCTAAATCGGCATCTTGTATGATAATCAAATCGCCACTTGCTATTTCGATGGCTTTATGCAATGCTGCACCCTTGCCCATATTTACAGGTTGATTAAAAAGATTAATCACGAGTTCAGGATTCAAATCTATATATTTATGAATGGCTTCAACTGTTTTATCAGTCGAGCAATCGTTCACAATTACGATTTCTTTTTCAAGATTATTCAATAAGCTGACCTCTTTCACCTTATCCAGAATAAGATGAATGGTATTGGCTTCATTGTAAGCCGGAATGAGAATTGAAAGTTTTTGATTTGCCATATTATTTTGTTATTCCTGAAAATAAATTCGTTTAACTCTTCGCGATATTCCAGTAAGAATTTCGTAAGGAATGGTATGCAGCATATTTGCTACTTGATTTACTGTTAAATTATTTCCGAAAATGATTACTTCGTCGTTTTCATTACAACTAACATCCGTAATATCTATCATACACATGTCCATACAAATGTTTCCAACAGTTTTTGCATGCTTTCCATTAATCAATACATATCCATTTCCGTTTCCCAATTGACGGTTAAACCCATCGGCATACCCAATTGGGATGGTAGCAATCCTCAGGTTTTTTTCTGCTTTCCCCTTACGTGAATATCCAATAGTTTCACCCTTAGGAATGTTTTTTATTTGTGAAATTCGGGTTCTAAGAGTGCTGACATTTTGCAATAATTTTTGCTCATTATCTTCAGAAGCTATTCCATAAAGCCCTAAACCCAATCTAACCATTTCAAACTGCGCTTCAGGGAAACGCGAAATGCCGGAGCTGTTTAAAATATGACGCAAAAAGTCCTGATGTATTCCCTTGTACAACTGCTGACATAGATTGCTGAAATTCTGAATCTGGTTGTGAGTAAAATCATCCTGCTCCGCTTCGTCCGAGGCTGCTAAGTGAGTGAAAACACTTTGCACATGAATATTTGAATGTTTTTTCAACCGGTTAATAAGTTCAGGAATATCGTTTTCCTCAAATCCTAAACGATGCATACCTGTGTCAAGTTTTATATGAATATTGACAGTCTGTTCAGTTGAACTATAAATCCTGTCCATCGATTCAATCAAGAGCTCAAACACCCGAAAGCTATAGATTTCTGGTTCTAATTTGTGTTTAATAATGGTGTCGAAGCTTTGTTCCTCAGGGTTCATTACCATAATAGGAAGATTGATACCTGAAGCTCTCAGTTCGACCCCTTCATCGGCATACGCCACTGCCAAATAATCAACCCTATGAAATTGCAAAGCATTCGCTATTTCAAAACTGCCACTTCCATAAGAGAATGCTTTCACCATGACCATCATTTTGGTAGTGGGTTTCAATTTCGAACGATAATGATTCAAATTATAAATCAGGGCGTTCAGATTGATTTCGAGCACAGTTTCGTGTGCTTTTTGTTGAAGGGCTTTGCTTATTTTCTCAAACTCAAACAAACGCGCACCTTTCACCAAAATCACTTCATTATTGAATTCTGAAAGTGAAAATTGCTGCAAAAAATCTTCTGTTGAATGATAGAAAGTGTTTTCAATCATATTGAAACTCTTGCTGTGCATCGAAATGGCTTTCCCAATGCCAATAATCCGGTTTACATGATTTTGTTTCAGCAGACCGGCAACTTCCTCGTAAAGCTCATATTCATTTTTACCGCTTTGCAAAATATCGGAAAGAATAACGGTTTTCTTTTGATGTTGTTTTTGCTGATGCAAAAAGTCAAGCGCAATTGAAAGCGACTTTACATCAGAATTATATGAGTCGTTGATAACCGAGCAATTGTTTATACCCTCTTTCATTTCGAGACGCATTGCCACTGAACTCAGTTTCGCCATGCGCTGTTGAATGACCTCTTGATTATAATTCAGATATAACAAAACCGCCCAGCAATGAATGGCATTTTCGATGGATGCTTCATCGGTAAAAGGAATCTGAATGTTGATTTCTTTCTCGTGAAAGTTTGCCCAAATGGAAGTGTATTGTTGCATTTTTTCCACCCGGCGAATGATTAAATCAGCATTCCCTTTATAGCTCCAACTAAAGGTTGTAATGTCCCTCATATTAGGTGACGAAAACAACTTTTCAGAAATCTCGGGATGATCTTTACAAAAGATTAAGACCTTAACATGAGTGAAAAGCTTCAGTTTCTCGCCAACTTTCTGTCCTGTATTAATGAAGTTTTCGTCGTGTGCTGAGCCAATGTTGGTGAATACTCCTATGGTTGGCTGGATGATAGTTTGCAACTTATCCATTTCACCCGGCTCAGATATCCCGGCTTCAAAAATGCCCAATTCATCTTCGGCTTTCATTTGCCAAACCGAAAGCGGAACTCCTATTTGCGAGTTATAACTCTTCGGACTTTTAACGATTCGCTTATCTTCGTTTAATAAAAAGTATAACCATTCTTTAATGATGGTTTTGCCATTGCTTCCACTAATGCCAATCACAGGAAAATTAAATTTCTTACGATGAGCTGCACTAAGCATTTGCAGAGCAACAAGCGTATCTTTAACCAATAGAAAACAAGCTTCCGGAAAGATGTTTTCGAAATCTTCGGGAAGGCTTGAAACCACAAAATTCAATACTCCTTTTTGGTAAAGCTCACTTATGAATTTATGTCCGTCATTTCGCCTTGTGATGAGGGCAAAAAACAAACTATTGCTTGTGGTTGCCATTTGCCGGCTATCGGTATGCAATTCAACAACGATTTGTTCGCTGTCGAAATTACCATACGGAATGGCTTTTATGATTTTTATTAATTCAGAAATGGGAAACATCGGAAGTTCAATGTTATTTCAAAGTATTTGCCAGTAGTTCGTCGTATTCTATTCTATTCTTGAAAATATCGGCTGCAAGGTAAATAGCCTGGCGCATTGAATCGGGCGATGCTTTATCTTTTCCGGCAATGTCGAAAGCGGTGCCATGGGCAGGTGAGGTGCGCACGAGAGGCAAACCGGCAGTAAAATTCACCCCTTCTTTATCGGCAAGAATTTTAAATGGAAGTAAGCCCTGATCGTGATACATGGCAATGACTCCATCGAAATTTCTCCAATTGCCTGAACCGAAAAATCCATCTGCCGGGAAAGGGCCGAAAACCAGTAGGTTTTGTTCAATTGCTTTATTGATAGCCGGAATAATCACATTCTTTTCTTCATCACCAATTAAACCATCATCGCCTGAATGGGGATTCACTGATAAAACAGCAATTTTAGGACGTGGAACTGCAAAATCGCGTTTCAATGATTGATTCATGATTTCGACTTTTTTCAAAATCAATTCAGATGTAATGAGAGAGGGAACATCTTTCAATGCATTATGCGTGGTGATTAAACCGATTCTTAATTTGTTGGCACACATCAACATTAAATAGTTTGACGATTGAAATTTACGTGCAAAATATTCGGTGTGACCCGGGAAATTAAATTCTTTTGATTGAATGTTCTTTTTATTTATAGGACCTGTAACTATGGCATTTATCAATCCCTTTTCATAATCATGCATACAAGCTTCCAATGAGAGGAGTGACAAAGCACCGGCCATAAGAGTGGATTCGCCTATGTCAATTTTTGCTTCTTCCTGGAAAACATTGATAATGTTAGCTCTTTTCAGCGTTGCCTGATCAGCATTTCTGATTAAATTCAAGTTAAATTCGCCAATATTTAATAGTTTTCGGTGGTAGGATGCCACTTTTGAAGAGCCATACACAATGGGGGTGCAAATTTCCAACATTCGATTGTCTGATAGTGCTTTTATGATGACTTCGTAGCTTACACCATTGATATCACCCTGTGTAATACCAACTTTAGGAATTATTTCTTTTTCTGTAACTTTCATGAATTATCTAATATTTAATGTGTTATCGCGTTTTTTTCAATTTCAAAACCTCACAAAGTTACCTAAAATGTTGAAATTAGAAACATCTGTGAAAACTTTTTTAAAAAACTTTATTTCTACACTTGAAACTTTTTGTACTTTTAAGCCTTCAAACCTTAATAAAATCAACGAAAAAAATTCAGTTATGGCACTTATAAAATCAGTAAAAGGAATCGTGCCCCAGTGGGGCGAAAATTGCTTTTTGGCAGACAATGCCACCCTTACAGGCGATGTAATTATGGGAAATAATTGCAGCGTTTGGTTCAATACCGTGGTGAGAGGTGATGTGCATAGCATCCGCATTGGAAACAATGTAAATATTCAGGATGGGGCTATTGTGCATTGCACTTATCAGAAAGCTTCTGTTACTATAGGAGATAATGTTTCGATTGCGCACCATGCCATTATTCATGGTTGCACCATTCACGACAATGTGTTGATTGGGATGGGGGCTATCATTATGGATAATGTGGTAATCGAAAGTAATTGTTTGATTGCCGCAGGTTCGGTGGTGCTCGAAAACACCCACATCGAGTCGGGTTCGGTGTATGCCGGGGTGCCTGCAAAGAAAGTGAAAACCATTGACGCTAAATTGTTAGAAGGGCAGGTGAACCGCATTTCGAATTCGTATCAGATGTATGCCAGTTGGTATGATTAATATTAAACAATCAATCCTCAACCGCTTTTTCCCTAATCTCAACCGAATTGAAAAGATTTTGTTGGGACTTATTTTATTAACTGCTATCCTACTCCGATTGTGGAATCCTTTTCATTTGCCTTATATTTATGATGAATTCAGTGCATTGTTCCGAACGCAGTACGACTCGTTGCACGATTTGGTTGAGCATGGCATTAAGCCCGATAATCATCCGCCACTGGTTCAGTTTTTTCTTTTCTTTTGGGTGAAACTTTGGGGTTTTAATCCTTTTTGGGTGAAACTTCCTTTCATTGCCATGGGTGTGGCTTCGGTTTGGTTGATATTCCGATTGGGACAAAAGTGGTTTTCGACGGAAACCGGACTGATGGCTTCGGCTTATTTCGCCACGTTGCAATATTCAATCCTCTACAGTCAGTTGGCACGCCCTTATATTAGTGGTGTTTT
>JBAWXL010000267.1:0-6148 GCA_037144095.1 Bacteroidota bacterium | reverse complement strand
TTAATCGCTTTTGTGACCGGGGCTTCTTCCTAAAAGCCTAAATGACTAAACATCTAAAAGTCTAATAGCCTATCATCCTCCTTCAGTCTTCAGCCTAATAGCCTTCAGCCTATTACGTAAAAATAATCTGCGTTCCTTGTCCGCCGGCAAGTTGATAGAACTCTCCAACGGTGAGGACGGCTTTCACCTGCTCGCATAAATCGGCTTTGGTGAGTTTGAACATGTCCATGGCGAGTTTGCAAGCGTAAATTTCGCCACCGCCGGCCGTTATCATATCGAGAAATTCGTCGACAGGCGGAATGTCGAGTTTATCCATCTGACTTTTCATCATGCTCGAAACACCTGCTTCCACTCCGGGGATTGAACCCAACCAGGTAGGGAAAGCGAGTCCGCCGGGCATACGCATGGCAGGATTGCCCACTGTGGCGGTGTGAAGTTTTTTCATTTGTTTTTTGGTGATGGCATCCAGCCCGAAGAAAGTGAAAAACACTTTGGCTTCGATGCCTTCCATCACCGCACCATTCGCCATCACGAGGGTGGCATACACGTCTTCTATTGTGCCTTTTGCACAAATGATACAGACTTTTTTTAAAGGAAATTCTTCTTTTGTTGACATTTGATTTGTTTTAAGTTTCGTAATTTATTAAACACAAGAAACAGGTTTAGGAATGCCTGCAATGCGGGTTGATTTCTTTAGCGGACCGCCGGGGAATAATTCGTAGAGACCTTTCAGGTCGACAATTCCCGATTTTCCGACGCTGCGTAATGAGAGTGCTTCGCCTTTGGCGTGACGGTCGCGCAGATAGTCGATCACTTCGAAATGCTTATCGGTCATGGTGATTTCTTCCTCTTTTGCAATTTCTAATGCAATTTCTTTGTTCCACTTGGTTGAATCGAGCAAATAGCCTTCTTCGTTTACTTCGAGGGTTACCCCTGCAATGGTTTTAGTTGCCATAATGTATTTTTTTGTTGGTTAAAATTGAATGATATGTTATTTTTGATTTTGAATAATTTCTTTTAAGATGCGGAGTGCATACGACATTGATTTGCGCACTTCGGGCGATTTGAATTCTTTATAGAGTTTGAAGAAGGATTTATCGTCGAGCGTATTGTCCATCTTCAGGCGGCTTATCACTTCGGTTGCCTGTTGCAAAGCCTGAAGGTTTTCGGTGGTCGAAACGCTACGAATGATATTAATGACCATCGGAATGTTTTCGTTCAGCTTTTTCAAATCCTCAACCGTATAGTTTTTAGCCACGGTTTCCATTATTTTTGCCAATTGACCAACGTATTCGAAATACCCTTTTTGTTCGAATTCGGCAAACTTATGCAGGGTGTCTAAACCAATCTGACGGAGTATGGGAGTGAAATCTTCGAAAAAGTCGATGGCACTCTGCAAGGTAGAAAGCAGGTAGTTGAAGTTGCTGATGTTGCCGGCAATATTCAAGCCGAGACGTGTAACACATTCTCCTTTCACTTCGATGCCGGCTTTGTCAAGTTCTTCAACCGTCGAATTGAACATATCTTTTCCGATGAGTTGCAAGTCGGAAACCAGGTCTTCCAATTCCTGTCGCTTTTCTTTCTGAAGCGTAACTTCAGTTATCAGGAAATCAATCTTTCGATTGAGTTCCGATATCTGGTCTTGTATAGAAATTTCGTTCATGCTTGTATGGATTAAAATGTTTCCATTTTCTTACCTGCCATGGTCATCTTCGAATCGATGGGCATTTCTTTGCCTTTCAGTAAAATATGCCAGTAGATCCATCTGAAAAGCAATTTGCCATAATGATTGAAGCGCGATTCTTTCAACAAGGCAAAAGGACCGATGCCGGGGAAAGGGAAAGAACCCGGAAGGGGTTCGGTGTCGTAATTGAAGTCGATGAGGGCGCCCATATTGTTGCCGGTTTCGATGTAGCAGTTGGAATGTCCGTCGAAAGTAGCCGTGAACGGACGGTTTTCGATGGCACACATCAGGTTTTCGAAAACCACTTCTGAGGCAAAGTGCACAACCGAACCGGCTTTTGAAGTAGGTATGTTGGAGGCATCGCCCAACACAAAAATGTTTTCATATTTCTTCGAACATAGCGTGAACTTATCGGTAGGGATAAAGCCCAAATCGTCGCCCAGTCCGCTGCGAATGATGGCTTCATCGCCCATGTGAACAGGAATGGAAACCAACACATCGAAAGGCACTTCGGTTCCGGCATAATCCACGATTTTTTTCTCATCGTTATTCACTTCCATTATATTAAACTCTGGAACGGTGTTGATGTTCTTATCAATCAACAAATTTCCGAGCATTTTCGATGCTCTTGGCTTGGTGAATGCACCCGAAAGTGGGGTAACATAGGTTATTTCCACTTTGCTGCGCATGCCTCTTTCTTTAAAAAAGGAATCAGCATAGAAAAGAAATTCGAGCGGAGCCACCGGACATTTGATGGGCATTTCGGCAACGTTGACCACCAGTTTGCCCCCTTGCCATGTTTTGAAGAATTCAGCCAATGCGGTTGCACCTTCAATGGTGTAGAAATCAAAAATGCTCTTGTGCCATAATTCGGCTTTCAAACCTGGTGTTTCTTCGGGCACTATGCGGCTACCTGTGGCAATGATTAAATAATCGTATTGCAGTACCGTACCATCTTTTAGCAAAACCTGTTTGTTTTCGGCTTCAATCAAGTCGATTTCGGCTACAATGAAATTAACTCCCACGGGGAAGAAATCGTTGCGGGGTTTAATCACATCTTTCTTTGCATATTTCCCAAACGGAATAAACAAGAAACCGGGTTGATAGAAGTGTGTTCTTCCTTTATCGATAATAGTAATTTGCCATTCACTGCTATCTAATTCTTTTCGCAGTTTATTAGCCATAATAGTTCCGCCTGTACCGGCGCCGAGGATCAGGATTTTTTTCATTGGGTCGTTGTTATGTGTTTCACAATGCAAATGTAGGAAGTAAAATTAATAAGCGAAAATAATCTCTATGATAATTATCATATTATGATTTATATCATAAAAACAGAATGAATTCAGTTGGGTTATATTTGTCGTAAAACCAATAATAGCAAGGTAAATTGGAATCAATAATAAAGCCTGCTTATTTGAATTTATTACGCTAATTAATCAAAGGGAAGTGAATTTGAATATGCTAAAAAAGCTTAATTAGAGAAAGACTTAGCTGTAAATTAGTTTTTGAGTTAGATTTATTATTATTTTTACCAAATCTTTAAACTGAAATGGAAGAAATTATTAATGTCTGTAATTGCGAAATTTGCTTGCTTCGTACGCTGTTTTTCGAGCATTTAGGCAGCGATGAATTGGGTGATTTATGTAGCAATAAAGCTGAAAGAAATTATGCTAAAGGCGAAATCATTATAAAAGAAGGCGCTGAAATAAAAGATTTCATGTACCTGAAAAGTGGGCTGGTGAAAATATATAAGGAAGAAGAAGGAGAAGAAAGGCAAATCATTACGCTGGCTCAGCCCCACGACTTTGTGTGCATTTTCACCATTTTCAGCGATACCAATTATCATTATTCAATTGCAGCAATAGAAGAAACCACTATTTGCTCTGTCAGTCTCGAAAAAGTAAAACAGATGATTTATCAAAACGGACAATTTGCGTTTGATTTGCTTCAACGCATCAGCAAAGCAACTGACCAAATCATTAAACTTCGCTTCGATATCAGTAAGAAACAATTGCATGGGCGAATAGCTTATGTTTTGTTATACTTTGCAGATGTTATTTTTAAAAGTAATTCATTTGATTTGCCCATTTCAAGGAAAGAATTTTCAGAGTTCATTGGCATGTCGATTGAAAATGTAATCCGAACACTTTCAGAATTCAGGAAAGACAAACTCATTATTATAAATGGGAAAAACATTGAAATCATAAAGAAAGACTTATTACAAAGAATTTGTGATGCAGGTTGAAAACCATAATATCATTCTATTTAAGCTTAAATTAATAAACCCAAATCAACCTTATAATGCACCTCTTTTATGCTTCCGATATTGTTTACGATGAATACCTGCTTAATGAAACCGAATCGCGTCATTGCATCCGTGTGCTTCGGCTTGAAAAAGGAGATACGGTTTGGCTCACTGATGGAAAAGGCACTTTATTCGAATCGATTATTGTTGATGATAACATTAAACAATGCAGCTTAAGCATTATCAAAGCTATTCAAGATCATCGGAAAAGCAACTTTAATCTTCATATAGCAGCTTCTTATACCAAAAACCCCGATCGCTTCGAATGGTTTGTCGAAAAAGCCACTGAAATAGGAATCCAGCAAATTACACCTTTATTGTGCGATCGTACGGAACGTATAAAAATTAAAAGCGAACGTCTCGAAAAGCTACTCATTTCCGCACTGAAACAATCGCAACAAACTTATCTCCCAACACTTCATCCATCAGAAACATTTCTTTCGTTTGTTGCTAACAAACAAACTGTAAATGAAAAATATATTGCCTATTGCGACGATGCAGGAAGCATTGAGCATCTTGCCAAACAATACCAACCGGGGAGCGATGTAATTATTTTAATTGGTCCCGAGGGCGACTTTACCGAAAAAGAGATTAATTTTGCATTTGAAAACAATTATAAACCCATTAGTCTTGGTGAGAGTAGACTTCGAACCGAAACTGCTGCGTTATATGCTTGTACATGTATTAATCTTTTAAACCAAATGAAGTGAAATATCTAATAAAAACCCTGCAAATATCCTGCATTCTTCTATTCATCACCCCGTTTTCATTAAACGCCCAGGGTAGCTTTCAAATTGCTTTATTGAAATATAATGGTGGAGGCGATTGGTATGCCAATCCCACTTCGCTCACCAATTTGATTGCTTTTTCCAATAAAAATAATGGCACCAGCATTAAAGCTGATTATGCCACTGTTGAAGTTGGAAGCCCTGATATATTCAATTATCCGTTTGTTCACATGACCGGACATGGGAACGTGAGCTTTACATCAAAAGAGGCTCTAAATCTTCGGAATTACCTTCTGGCAGGAGGTTTCCTGCATATTGATGACAACTACGGTCTCGATAAATTCATTCGCCGAGAAATGAAAAAAGTTTTCCCTGAACTCGAGTTTATCGAATTACCCACCAGTCATCCCATTTATCATCAAAAATTCCCTTTCCCAAATGGATTGCCAAAAATTCATGAGCATGACGGCAAACCTGCACAAGGATTTGGGTTGATTTTTGAAGGGAAACTCATTTGTTTTTATTCTTATGAATGCGATTTGGGAGATGGCTGGGAAGATTATGAAGTGCATAAAGATTCAGAACCAACTCGTCTGAAAGCTTTACAAATGGGCACAAACCTGCTTCAATACGTTTTCACCCGCAACGAATAATTCAGATGGCAAAGCTTCCTGTAAGTTATTATTTGCATGATGATGTGGTTCATCTTGCAAAAGATTTACTTGGGAAAACCCTTTTTACAAATTTCAACAATCAGCTTACAGGTGGCATCATCACCGAAACTGAAGCTTATGCCGGAATTACCGACAAAGCTTCACATGCCTATGGCGATCGCCGGACCAAAAGAACTGAAATTATGTATCACCAGGGTGGCAAGGCTTATGTGTATCTTTGTTATGGCATGTATTCATTGTTTAATGTGGTTAGCAATATTGAAGGAACTCCACATGCAATATTAATCAGAGCTATTAAACCTGCAATTGGTAGGGATGTGATTGAAAGTCGCTTACAAAAAACTCTTAGCTCCGATAAAATCACTCAGGGACCCGGGAAGTTGACCAAAGCCTTAGGAATACATTACTCTCACAGTGGAATCTCTTTGCTTGGAGAAAGCATTTGGATTGAAAATAATGGCATTCAATTAAGTGAAAAGCAAATACAAATTAGTACACGCATAGGTATAGCTTATGCTCAGGAAGATGCTCTTCTTCCGTATAGATTCCTGGCTTTATTATAAAGGTTATTGAGAAAAAGTGGAGGTAAGAAAAATTCTTTAAAATATTTATTTCACTTGTTTAAATTGAAAAAATAATATATTTGCCCCAAAATATTTTACATTCTAAACTTAAATTTAATAAACATGAATGCACGTACTTTATTGAAGTTCTTACCCATCACACTGCTCCTCACCCTCATCTCCTCCATCATTTA
>JBAWXL010000266.1:0-6202 GCA_037144095.1 Bacteroidota bacterium | reverse complement strand
CATTAGAGCCAAGTGACAAAAAAATAGCCTGAAAAATGTCCATTACGCCAAAATGATTATTTTTTTTTGATTAAAACTTTTTCTATTGCATTTCAAATAACCTATGATGTATAAATGTGTGAATCATGTAAATCTTTTCAGAAGTTATGTAACACTTTAGGCTCAATATAGTCAGACCTTTGTATCCTGAAAATAAATCATACTAATTAAAGTAAACATCATGAAAACCTTCGAAAAAAGACTTCTTTATCCTAACAATAGCTGTGATAAAGAAACCACTAAAAAGAAAAAAACAACAAAGCATCTAAAAGCAATATTACTGATTTTTGCGTTCGCAGCTTTCATTTTACTAACTTCGTGTTTGTTTCCTGGACCGGGACGCAGAGACCATGGCCGAGTAGGTGGCAATCATGAGCATCACATGAATAATGGTCATCAGGGGAATAATGAACATCGTCGATAATAAAAATATTGATCTAAAAATACATTGACCCTTTTAAAGTTTAAACCCTAAATCTTAAATTAAAATAAAGCATCATGAAAAAAAATGAAATAAAGCGGATTCTTGTTCCAGTTGACTTCTCAGAAACCTCATCAACCGCCACTACCAATGCAATGATTTTATCGCAATTATTAAAAGCTGAGGTTTATCTTATCTGCATAATTGAAAACAATTGGCATCATTATTCCCGAATGATCGAAACACAATCGAGCCCACCAACAAAGCTTGATATTGAAAATGTTATCGATAAGGAAATGGTGTTAATGCAAGAAAAAATAAGTAAGACCTTCGATATAGTTCCCGAAATACACATTGCTTCGGGGAATATTCATACTGAAATTATAAAATTCTCAATTAAAAATGAGATTGATCTTATTGTGATGGGAACTCATGGCGTGTCGGGCTATAACGAATTGTTTATTGGCAGCATTGCGCAGAGGGTTATTTCTCTCTCCGAACTTCCAGTGTTGACCATGCAAAAAGGTTGTAATAAGCCGCGTTTTAAAAACATTCTAATTCCTATCGACAACTCTTTACACAGTCGTGAAAAGGTGAATCTTGCCATTGTATTTGCAAATATTTTTGATTCGAAACTTCATATTGTTGGACTTATCGATTCTGATGATCCTCAGGAATTGAATAAGTTTAATACAAAAATCAAATCAGTTGAAGAAATTCTGAGCGGAAGTGATTTGCCCAAAACCACCACCATAGTGCATGGGAAAAACCTTGCAAAGGCGGCAATTGATTATGCTATACTCAACAAATGCGACCTGATAATAATTAATTCAGGACACGAGTCGGCCATTCCGGGAGTGTTTATGGGCGCATTTGCTCAGCAATTGGTCAATTGTTCTTCTATTCCGGTGTTAAGTATCCAACACACTCCCAGTCATTACAGAACAGGATCTCCTGGTTGTCCTGATTTTTAATAATTAGCAGTCTACAGTTGGCCATCAGCAAATGCTAACCACCATTGAATTCATTATTAATTATAAGCTCCCATTGAAGACTGCCGACTGCTTATTGCCGAGTACTAACTTTTTTTAAATTTAAAAATCATTTAACCCCAACATCAAATATCATGAAAACACCAAGACTGTATGCCCGCGGAAAAAATATCCTTACGGGTTTTGTAATCACCTTTACCGGCATTATCATCATTTTAATGCTGTTCTCTCTTTCATCTTGCTCTAAAAAAGTAAGTTTTGCAATCTCAGCTTCAGTTCCGGCTGCAAGGGGATATATTACCATTAAAAAAGACAATAATAAAAATTATGTAATTAAGGTTCTTCTGTCCGATTTAGCCGAAGTCACTAGATTGCAACCTCCTAAACAAACCTATGTGGTTTGGATGGAAACCGATAGAAACATAATTAAAAAAATTGGTCTTATTAATAGTTCATCAGGAACATTGTCAGGCAAACTTAAAGCTTCCTTCGAAACAGTATCTGCTTTCCGACCTACCAAAATATTCATTACAGCCGAAGTGGACGAGAGTGCTCAAACACCCGACATGCAAATTGTAATTACCACTGAAACTTTTTGAGATTAGTCTTATTGACTTCTTTGATTGAAAAACCATTGATTCACTGATGAGATAATAAGCAAATTATTGTTAAGCATTAATTTCAAATCGAACCACATAGACCCAATAGGTACATAGGATTTCACAAAGAAGTATTCATGAAATCTATGTGAAACCTATGTTTCTATGATTCTATTGTGGTAGAGAAATAGGCGATTTTATTTAACTAAACTCATTGATATACAATCAATGAATCTGCGGCAAGATTTCATTTTTCAATTCAACATTAAAGCTGAATGTTAGTCATCTTTACCTCAAAAAAGGTTGAACCGCCAACATGCTGCTCAGGTTATTTTCTTTCAGGAAGTTATCAATGCCATCGATTTCCTTAAAATTATTTTTCGAGAGAAACGAGTAATAAGAAGTAATTATTTTGGTAATTTTTGATTGAGCATCTTCTTTCATGATTTTCTCATAAAGCGCCTTAATTTCAGGAACTAAAATGTTGTCTTCTCCCTCAAAAACTCTTGAGTTGTCCATTCCTGTCATCAGGGTTTCCAAATAAGTATCGTAAAACATTCGGGCTTCATCAATGCAAACCGCTTTGGGATAGTCGTTCACAAACTGTTCCCAGCGTTTTGCCCTCTGATACACTTCTTCAAAACTTATCAATAAGCCTGCATCCTCCGAAAAACCCTTTTTCCTTTCTTCACTCCTAATCAATAGGAATTCTTTAAGCCCTTTTGAAACCAGACCTTTGAAGTTATCATAAAAATAATCTGCTTCCACATCGAGATAAAACTGACCTTCTGACAAAAAGATTTCGGTGCCACATTCAGCCAAATTACTTTTAAAAATCCTTAACCGACTGCTATTTCGGTTATTTTCAAAATCATCCATCACCCCCTTATATTTAATTTCAAGCGAATCACTTATCTCATTGGCAATCGAATAATATATAGCGCAAAACAACACATAGATATCATCGTTTTCCTGATTTCCGCTTCCGATGCAAGTCTTAACATAGTCCGCAGCAATCGCTATCGAACTCAGTTTGCTTTTATTTAAAATTGCAAGAAACGAAATAAATGACTTTAAATCCCCTTTTACATTTTTTAACTGTTCATGATTTAAGGCAACTAAATCTTTAACCGAATTTTCTTTCAGTAAATCTTCGTTTTGATTATCAATGTTTGTGGCATTTCCGGTGTTTTTGTCAACATGATGAGAGCTGCATGAAGCCATTATAATCATCAGAGTCAGTGCAATTAAAACTTTTTTCATTTGAGAATATTTTTATCTGATTTGATGCATAAAATTAATATTTTTCTTAAAATACGAATCAATTCACAGATAAGGATCTAAAATTTCAAGTAGAAATACTTTGCAGATCAAGCAGAAATTTTAATTTATTTCAGAATGAATTAGCTTTCTCTCTTAGTTAAATTGAAGGTTTTACAATTTAAAACGCCTTTAACTTTGCAATAAAACTATCATCAGCATCAATTGAAGTAAGTTTTGTATTGCCAATCATGATGGCTTTACTGAAATATCCGACAACATAAATGTTTGACTGAGCATCTAAACCAATACAATAGGCTTTGTCGTAACCCACTCCTCCAATTTGAGTTCCTCCCATCATTTTGCCTGAATTGTCATATTTTATCACAAATATATCCCAATCGCCATAAGAATTAATTGAATTCGCATCAATCGTGATGTCGGCATTAAATTCACCTGTGACATAAATATTGTCTTTGTCATCTAATTTTAATGCACTTGCATGTTCTTTCCCCTTACCTCCTGTTTGTTTAGCCCAAATTTCATTTCCATTTGCATCATATTTTACGAGAAAAATATCATCCGAATGAATATTTTTCAATTCAATTTTTCCAAAATAAGCTATTCCCGAAAAATAACCAGTCACATAAATATTACCTCCATTATCTGCAGCAATGGAAGATGCATGGTCATCGCCGGTGGAACAACCGGCCCGTTTTAGCCATTCAATGTTTCCGCTAGCCGAATATTTTGCAATAAATATGTCTTTTTGACCGGCACTCACAATCAATTTCTTATCAAAAACGGCAGAGCCTTCAAAATCTCCTGTCACAAAACAATTGCCGTCTTTATCAGTAGTAATGGCAGTTGATTCGTCAAGCATACTCCCGCCCCCTGTGGTCGACCAAACTATTTCTCCATTTGTATTGTATTTTATAATAAAAATGTCTTTATCGCCTTTCGATACATATTTTGAGTTTCCTAAGCTCATGGTTCCTTTGAAGATGCCCGTAATGAAAACATTCCCATTTTTATCGGATGCCACTGCTGTTCCATAATCTTCCAAGGTACTTCCACCTTGTTTTACCCAAATTGCCTCCCCGTTGGTACTATATTTGGCTACAAAGAAATCTCTGTCTCCATTGCTAATCAATTTCTTTCCTGAGAAATCAGCAGTACCTGAAAAATATCCGGTTAAAAATAAATTCCCTGAGGCATCAGCCGCTATTCCATAAGCCTTATCATCATCCGTTCCACCGGCTTGTTTCGCCCAAATTAAGTTTCCTTTTGAATTGTACTTTAAAATATAAATGTCAGATGCACCACGACTTATCAATTGTACATTTCCCACTTTTAATGTGTCGACGAAGCCACCTGCCACATAACTGTTTCCCTCTTTATCAGTGAAAAGGGAATAAGAATTATTAGAATTTGTTCCTACAATATTAACAGCCCATTCCCATGATTTGGAACTTTGAGCATAAGAAGTTGAAATGCTTAAAAGCATTAAAGTTAGCACTAAGTTTAAAGTTATTTTTTTCATGATGATAAATATTAATTGGTTCGCAAAATTAAAAAATAAACGTTTTAAACTAACTTAATATTTAGTTCTATTAAAGGCATTCACTTTTTTTAACGTATGGAAGGAAATCTAAGCAGCAAAACCTAAGGAACAACTTCCGATTATTTTGATAGAACATTCAAAATCAAGCATAATTTTTAAAATCTATTTCAGAAGATAATTGCAGAAAACTACAGATTAGCTTAGCAAGCATTTGACACTTATTGAGAGGAGTTCTCCCCCCTCGACAGCTTATTGAAACTTTGGAAACTAACCCAGAAACTTTGGAAACTACTGTAGAATCTTTGGAAACTACCGTAGAAACTTTAGGTACTAGCGCGCAACCTTTGGGTATAATACAGTGAATTTTTAGTATTTTCATACAACTATGAAGTATAATTGAGCAGAGTTTTAGTTCTGAAATATAAATAGTAATCAGCAAATAACTAATGATTCGTAAAGCTAATTAAGAAAGATTTGATTGAATAAAAAAACGTAATTTGTTCACGACAAGACAGACCATACGTGGGGTGCAAAAATTCTTTTCTACTCTAATCTTATGCGCTACTTTTTGAAAATGAAATTAGCTTTTGTATTTAAATGACTGAATAAAAACAAACATTTATCAAACTGAATTTTATTGAATTAAAAAAGGGATCTAAATTAAAAAATCACCATCTAGATATAGACAATTCATAAATCATATATTCTTCCCCTTTTCGATGATAATATCGCTTTTTATTCTTCTCTTCTTTTAACACTCTGCAAATTGATTGTTTTAACAAGTTTTATAATTAAATATCAGACGAGAAGCCGATTAAACCCTACCTTTGCATTGTATTTTAAATGGCATGAAGCGATATATAGTAAAATTTATTTGCATTTTTTTGAGCGTAACGACTCTTTGGTTGTTTTGCAATGCTTCTATTAATCAACACAGTCATTTAATAAATGGGCGAATCATTACCCATTCGCATCCCTATGCTAAGGATAAAAGCAATAATAGTCCTTTTCAATCGCATCAGCATACATCTTTTGAGCTATTCCTATTAGACCAAATTGCAAATCCTGTAACCCTGCTGATGCTCTTTTTAGGAATATCAGGCTTTGTATTTAGAAGAAGATTTTCATATTTAATACAATATGTTTCTTTTGTTCCGAAAACTGATTACCTATTTTTTGGAAACTTTCGTGCTCCACCTGCACTTTCGTAGCATCTTTATTTCAATAAGCACCTCACAATCATTCGATATATTGTGAGATTTTCATATTTAAAATCATTGTTGTCCGATAAAAAAACAAAAATCGTTTTCTGAAGTGATAACTATAT
>JBAWXL010000265.1:0-6257 GCA_037144095.1 Bacteroidota bacterium | reverse complement strand
ATTCCAAATGTTTCAGCTGATTATGATGGTGATTACAGACCGATTGAAGGTGGACCAGATTTGGGTGCTGATGAATTTATGATGGTACCTTGTATGGCGCCGGTTGTTACTTCGCAACCTCAAAGCCATTGCAGTTGTGAGGGGGAAAGTGTGACCTTTAGCATTGCGAACACAGGTTCGGCGACGGTTAACTATCAATGGAAGAAAAACGGGAACATTATTGCGAGCTCAAATAACAGTTTTCTTACTCTTAATCAGGTTGGAATGGGAGACGCAGGGAGTTATTCGGTAATTATTTATAATTCATGTGGAATTGACAGTAGTGCTGTTGTAACTTTGACAGTGAATGCCAGACCAACGGCTCTAATTAGTGGGACAGCCAATATTTGTAATGGACAAAGTGTGGCTTTAAACATATCCGTAAGCGGAAATAGTAATATCAGTGGAATACTTTCTGATGGAAGTTCATTTAGTGGAAATGCTCCAAACATAAGTGTTACCAAATTTCCTACAAGTAATACAACTTATACGGTTAGCAGTGTAAGTGATAATCATTGTTCGGCAATGCCTGCAGACCTGAGTGGTTCAGCAGTAGTAACGGTTAATGCACGACCAACGGCTGTTATAAGTGGGAGTGCAACTATTTGTAATGGGCAAAATGTTAGTCTGACTTTGACGGTTAGTGGTGCAGGGACGATTTACGGGACCTTGTCTGATGGAACGCCTTTTAGTGGAACGGCTCCTACAATTTTAGTTGTGGTTACTCCTTCGAACAATATTACGTATACTATCGCAACCTTAAATGATACAAATTGCATGGCATTGGCACAAGATAAAACAGGTTCAGCAATTATTAGTGTGAACCAGAGACCTACTTCGGTGATTAGCGGAAGTACTACAATTTGTAATGGTCAAAGTGTAAGTATTCCAATTGCTGTTTCGGGAAGTGGAACTATTAGTGGGACTTTGTCGGATGGGACTGTTTTTAGCGGAACAGCACCCACTATTTATGCTGGTGTTTCACCTGTTGCAAACACAAATTATGTTGTCAATTCCTTAAGCAATGCCGTTTGTACAGCGCAATCAGCCGATATGATTGGGACTTATAGTGTGAATGTTAATCCGGCACTTGTTGCTTATCATACTGTTTTCAGTGAAGATTTTGGCACAGCATATGCTTTGCCTGCTTCCTGGTCGTCCTCTCCTTCTTATTATTGGACGGCAGAATGGGCTTCTGCATCAACAGGCTACACCGGAGCAAGTGGTTATAGTAATGCTGTTGCCCATAACAATGATCCGCAAGATCTTTCTTTAATTTCTCCTGCAATTGATTTCTCAAATTACAGCAGTGGAAAACTGACATTTGGGATGAGGAAAACAGCTACTTTTATAAGAGATATTGCTTTGGAAGTGAGTACGGATAACTTTGCCACAGTGGCTTATTCGAAAACCATACTCAATGCAAATTTCCCAAGTACAACATATTGGGGTTTGATAACGATAAATCTTGGAAGTTATATTGATCATGCTTCTTCAGTGAAAATCAGATGGAGGTTATTAGGTGGACCAGCCGGAAGCACAGGGAATATCAGGATTGATGATGTTGTGTTAAGTTCAGGGACACCGGTAATTAGTCCTGCCGGACCGATTACTATTTGTTCGGGGGGAAATGTGACTTTGAGTTCGAGCGCCGGAAGCAGTTTCCTTTGGTCGCCAAATAATGAAACCACTCAAAGTATTCAGGTGAATACATCAGGTTCTTATAGTGTTCAGGTGAATGGTTGTGCCACTTCGCAACCAACGGTGGTAACCATTGTTTCAACACTTGCAGCCCCAACAGGGAATGCAGCACAATCATTTTGTTATGGTGCTACAGTAAACGATTTAGTAGCGACTGGAGTTGGAATTAAATGGTATGATGCAGCTATTGGGGGTAATTTATTAGCAGGAACCACAGCATTATCTTCCGCAAATTATTACGCAAGTCAGAGTTTAAATGGTTGTGAAAGCATGATGAGGTTTGAAGTGACTGCTAATTTAACCACTCCTACAGCCCCTATCGGTTTAAATAATCAAGCATTTGTAAATGTGGTGACTGTTGCTGATTTGGTTGCCATTGGGAATGATATTAAATGGTATGATGCTCCTGTTGGAGGAAATTTACTTTCTCCGACCGATATATTAACAGATGGTCATACCTATTATGCAAGTCAGACCATCGCAGGATGTGAAAGTCAGAATAGATTATCAGTTACTGTTACGCTTTTGTTGGTTAAAACGGTGAACCTGCATTTGTTTCTGCAAGGTTTATTCAATTATAATACGAATAATTGCATGGTTGAAGCACAGGACATTGATTGGGGAACGGGATATACTTTTGCGAAATATGGGAATGGTATTGCTGATCGTATTCAGGTTGATTTATACAATGAAAATTCGCCTTATAGTTCTGCAGGAGTAAGTATTAGTGGTATTGATTTATCTACTTCAGGCTTGGCTTCTTTTCAGATTTCGCCTAATCAGAGTGGGAATTATTATATCAAAATCAGCAATAGAAATCATATTGCTACCTGGTCGGCAATGGCTGTTCCGTTTAACATGCCAACTGTTGATTATAATTTCACAACAAGTCTATTAAGCGCTTATCAAGCTCAGGGTGGCATCGATCCGCAAGTTCAGGTTGCCCCCGGAATATTTGCATTTTATCTTGGTGATTTAGATCAAAACCTGGGAGTTGATTTCGATGATTTTAATACGTTTGAACCTTATCTTACCGATGGCACTTATGGATTTACCATAGCTGATTTCAATGGGAGCGCATTGGTTGATTTTGACGACTTTAATCTTTTTGAACCATTACTAAATATGGGACCATTTGCGCAATACCCGGGCTTGGTGAAATAAAATGAAATGCCTCATGGATTATTAATAATTCATGAGGCAAATTTCTGAAATTAAGCTTTTGAAATTCTATACTTGTTAGTTGAAATAAATTAATCATAAACAAGTTTCAATGTTTCCGATTGGTGGAAATAGAAACTGTTTTAAGATCTCCGGTTAAGAATGAAAAATGTTCTTAATCGAGAAGCTTATTATTTATAACATAATGCGTTAGTTCAACATTTGTTTTTACATTCAGCTTAGTAAAGATTCGAGACCTGAAAGTAAAAATGGAACTAATACTTAAGTCCAATTCAACTGCAATGTCTTTAACTTTTTTACCTGAAGCTAACATACACATAATTTGATGTTCACGGTTAGATAGTTTCTCATGTGGCATAAAATCAGATTCTTGCTTTATGTCAAAGGCAAGATGCTCTGCTAATGCATTGCTCAGATATTTACCACGGGTATAAACTTTCCTGATGGCAACCACTAATTCATCCATATCTACATCTTTGCAAAGATAGCCTGATGCTCCTGCTTTTAAAGTGCGCAAGGCAAATTGATCTTCAGGATGTATGCTTAATATTATTATTCGGAGTTTTGGATTAAGACTCTTTAATTCAGTAATTAATTCAAGTCCGTTTTTGCCGGGCATATTTAAATCCAGCAACATGATATCAAATTCAATATGTTGCATTTTCTCAATGGCTTCTTCGCCATTTTGAGCTTCTGCAACAACAATTATATCTGATTCTTCTTTTAAAATCATTTTTAATCCTTTGCGGATAATTTCATGATCGTCGACTATAAATACTTTTATCATAACTTTAAAATATTGAACAAAATTAGAAATATTTTAGATATACACTATTATTTTATTTTTGATATGCGATTTCAACTTTAATAATTGTTCCTTTCCCGGGCTGACCTTTTATGCTTAATTTACCATCTAACAATTTTGTCCGCTCTCTAATACCAATGAGTCCATACGAATGAGGGTTGATTAGTGTTGCTTTTGTTAGTCCAATTCCATTGTCAGTTATTTCCAACGTAAATTTATCAGCATGAGTTTTCAAAAGTATAGTTACTTCTGTTGCTTTGGCATGTTTTACAACATTTATTAATGCTTCCTGAATAATTCTGAACAATTCTACTGATTGTTTTGGGCTTAATTCAAGTTGGGGTGTTGTACTTTCAACAATGCAATTTATACCATATCTTCTTTGAAATTCATATGTATGCTGATTGATAGCTTCAATAAATCCTAGCATATCGAGCACTTCAAACCTGAGTTCGGTCATCACTTTGCGCGTATTTTTTATAGCACCATCAATTAATTCAAATACGTGATCGATTTTATCCAATAAATCAGTTGAATTATCATGATGTTGGCTCTTTAATATGCCTTTCTTTAGCATGGTCAAATCAAATTTGATTGCAATTAATGTTTGACCCAGTTCATCATGAATTTCGCGGGCTAAGGCTATTCTTTCCTCTTCACGGATGTTATGCTGGTAGGTAGCATAATTATTTAGTTCTTCTTCTAACAGCTTGCGTTTTGTGATATCTTTTACCATAATATGCCGTGCTTTGCGATTATTATGATGAATTGAATGTGTGGAAATTTCGACGTAAATAATTTCGCCATTCTTTTTAACATGTCGCCAGATGGTAGCTGAATTGTAGTCGCGGCGGTTCGAATGAATGTCTTTCATCACCGCATCAAAATCTTCTTTCAAGTGAATATCCAATATGGTCATTGAAAGAAATTTTGTTTTCGAATAGCCATAATGATGAATTGCCGCATCGTTCACTTCTAAAAAGGCAAGTGTTTTCATATCGTAAATCATCATGGGCTGTGGGTTATTAGCAAACATCATGCGATATTTGGCTTCACTCTCAAGCAAAGCTGCCACAGTATTTTTGCGTTCTGTAATATCCCGAATTGCGCCATTTAGATGGTGTGGTTTGCCTTCTTCGTCACGGATTAAACGTACGTTCATCGAAACATGTCGTGGAGCACCTGATTTTGTCTTGAAGAGCGTCTCAAAATCTTGAAGTTCGCCCTTCTCCATTAATTCTTTTAAAAGAATATCTCTATCTTCTAAATTATAATAAACAGAGGAAACATCGGTTCCTAATAATTCTTCCCTTTCGTATTCAGCGAAAATATTCACCGAAGGGCTTATTTCTGTAATGGTTCCTTCAAGATTGGTTTGGAAAAATACATCCTGAACTGTATTAAAAATATTCCGATATTTTTCTTCATTTTCTTTCAAAGCTTCTTCGGCTTGGCGGCGATCGGCATTTGAGTAAATCTGCATCACAATGGCTGCTGCTGTATTGGCAAATGCTTCTTCATCAGGATGCCAATTTCTTATCGACCCAATATGTTCAAAACAAACAACTCCAACGGCTTTGCCTCCAATCCAAATGCCTGCATCGAGCATGGAAGTAATTCCTAAGGGTTTTAGATAATTATCTGTAAATTCTTTTGTCCGAAAATCGTTTTGTGCATCAGAAGCTGATACCAGACTTTCGGAAATTAGGGCATTAAAATAGTTTGGAAAATCCGCTATTTTCAGAATGGTGCCTTTGTTATGTGTGTTTTTATTTGACTCAAAAAGGCAAACGCATTCTAATTCGGTATCATTATTTTTAAAGCTCCAAACACTCATTCTATCAACCATTATGGCATCTGCCAACACTTGAGTGAGTCTTTCTAAAGCAACTGAAATATCGCCTTCAAAAATAGCTTCTTCAACTGCAAGCGATGCAATGGCTTCCCTTTGTCGGCGAGCACGCAGCACGCTATGATGCAGGTCTTCTTCTGTTTTTTTACGGTCGGTGATGTCGCGTATGATGAGCTGAACTGCCAGTTTGTTTTTAAGGCGAATGGGCATTGCCATAACTTCTACATCCACTTCAGTACCATCTAAACGAATGAATTTTTCATGGGTGAGCGGGAGTGGAATTCCATCTGTCAAAACTTTTTTCATCCGTTCTCCAACTAATTCCCTATAATCGGGATGAACAAATTGGATAACAGATTTCCCAATTAATTCATTGAAGTTTGTGGCTGCCATCATTCTTATGCACTCCTGATTGGCAAAAACAACAATTCCGTCTTCATAAATCACAATTCCATCGGGCGAATTTTCAACCAATTCGCGGTATTTTATTTCGCTTTCTTCGAGTTTTTCTTCTGCTTGTTTGTGAGCGGTGATGTCGTGCGAAACTGAAAGCACGCCTTTATGTCCGCCGGGTAGGTAAATGGCGGTTTCTCTCAAAAAAGAAATTTGCATACTGCCGTCTTTGCGCACAGTTTCAACTTCTTGTTCATTATTAAATCCGGCCAGAATATTTTTAAT
>JBAWXL010000264.1:0-6267 GCA_037144095.1 Bacteroidota bacterium | reverse complement strand
ACGAAAACAATGAAATCATCAAAACAATTAAGTTGGTGAATTACAGATAGACCACTTTAAATATTATAAGAAAAGGGAGTACAGATGAGTGCTCCCTTTTTTTTATGCTGAAGCAATTGTGTCGAAGATTTAGAACGCATGGAAATTAATTGGAAGAAGCAATGTGAGGCGCTATGCTTAATAGGGAAAGGATGTTTGTTTTGAAGGTATAACTATGGATTTTATTGCTTCGACAGGCTCAGCGACCCATTAACTTTATTCATAATGATTTGATATTATGTTATTTATTATTTATAATTCTGAAGTAAGCTGAACTTTTTGTGCAGTATACCGCCATAAAATGTCAGTAAGCTGAACTTTTTGCGCAGTATACTACCATAAAATGTCAGTAAGCTGAACTTTTTGCGCAGTATACTACCATAAAATTTCAGTAAGCTGAACTTTTTGCGCAGTATACCACTATAAAATGTCAGTAAGCTGAACTTTTTGCGCAGTATACCACCATAAAATGTCAGTAAGCTGAACTTTTTGAGAGACTATATATTAAAGTGTGTAAGCTAAAAAGCCTAACTCATTTGCCTTATTTTCTTCCTAACAATTGAATTTCATACAGAAATTCATTTATGTTACAAGAAAAGAAAGCCTTAATGAATGCTCTTTATCTTGTGAGAATTGAGGAAAGTTAATCCAGTGTTTTTTCTAATAAAGTCAAGAAGTAAAATCCGAATCCTTAATGTTAGGGTCTTCCACATTATCATACACTACTTTGGATAAGTAAGAAATAACTTCAGTTAATTTTTGTAAGTCATTACCTTTTGTCATGATTACTAATAAATAGGCGGTTCCATTTAAATAAATAAAGCCTGATTCGTGTAATTCATGTGTTTTCTTTCCATCTCCCCATTCGCCAAACTTATGTGCAATATGAGTTCCTTTCGGAAAACCTGCTGTAAATCCTTTATCGAAATCACATTTTGAAAGCAGTTCCACAGCAAGTTCTGAGTGCGACAAACTAAGATATCCCGAGTTATATAAAACCTTAAAGAAACTAGAATATTCTTTTGGTGTTATAAAATAATCCTTACTGGTAACATCAGGATAAGCAATTCCAATGTGTTCATAGGTCTTTTTATATTCATTCATATCCACAATTTCATGCAATAAGTCAGTTGCATAATTATCCGAATAAGCTATCATGTATTTCAATAATTCCCGAACCGTATAAGCTTTTCCAACTTCAATTTGCTTTGAATTGTACATCTGAATAGGCAAATCTTTCCGTTTTTTTGGTATGTCAATCTTTTTTCCAATAAACCGGGTTTCAATTCATCTATTTTTAGAATGGTCATGAGTACTGCTATTTTCATTAAGGAACCGGGATGAAACTTTTCACTTTGATTTACATAGATCCATGCCCCTTTATCGAAGTCTCTCAAGTATACCGAAGCGGCCATCAAATTACCATTGTTCTTGTTGGTTTCAATTGCTTTCGAAAGTTGATTTTTAAGTGTCTCATATTTTGGGCTTTCGCAATCAGGTTCCACGAATTGCAAAGGTTTGATATATTGATACCCGCTTAATCGTTGAACCTGGTATCCACATTCCGACGGCTGAACAAGTTGTTGTTCTTTGGCAAGTTTAATCAAAGTTGCACTTTTGGCTTTATAAATCTGTTGAGTTATAAAGAAAGTAGCAGTACAGCAAATAGCTGATACTATTGCTATTTGAACGATAGTTTTTTTAATTGATGACATTTTGAAATCGATAATTATAATAGAGTAATGGTAGATTATTAGTAATAGAGATAACTCTTAAAATCGATATTTATTTTATTCTGTTCCAATATTTCCAGAATCGGTTCATGTATTTGCATTCTGTACAATTTCTTCAACAATTTTTAAAGATGTCAAATGAATTAAAATATTACAAAATTAATGATTTAGAATGTATTACATGAACATTTCTTGAAGTATCTAAAATAGCATTTGTGTTTGTTAATTTTTCAATCAGTTTAAAAATCAAACTAATCATTACTTTTGTCTCCTATGAACAAGCCAACTCAAGTATTTCCACTCATTGCCAAGACCATGGCAGGTATGGAAGAAATTTTAGCCGAAGAACTACATCAATTAGGTGTCACTAACATTGAGATACTTACCCGAGCAGTAAGCTTCGAAGCTACTACAAAACAGATGTATCAAGCTAATTATCTTTGCCGTACAGCGCTTAGGATACTAAAACCCATAGGTAATTTCTCTATCACCTCCGAAGAAGATTTTTACCTCGGCATGTTAAAAACTCCTTGGGAAAAATACTTTGGCATAGACAACACCTTTGCAATTGATGCTACCCTTTCAGGTTCGGTTTTCACACATTCCAAATATGTAGCCCTTCGTTGTAAAGATGCCGTTGCCGATCGTTTTCGCAACAAGTTCCAAAAAAGACCCTCGGTCGACACCGTTAAACCCGATGTCCGCATCCATATTCGCCTCCATAACAACCATTGCGAAATCTTCCTCGACAGTTCAGGAGAATCCCTCCACAAAAGAGGCTATCGCAAAAGTGTTTCTGAAGCACCCATCAGCGAAGTTCTGGCTGCAGGCATGATATTGCTAAGTGGTTGGGATCGTAAAACCGATTTCATGGATTTTATGTGCGGCTCAGGTACCATATTAATAGAAGCCGCTATGATGGCTTCCAATGTTCCAGCGGGATATTACCGAGAAGATTTTGGATTCATGCGATGGAACGATTACGATGCCGATCTCTTTGAAGAAGTGATGGACGAAGCTGCCCAACTTATCACTGAACCCGAATGCAATTTCTACGGGAGCGATATTTCCGAAAATAGCATCGAAGTTTCCATCATCAACGCCCGAAATGCCAAGCTCCACAAAGATATTCAATTCATTCGTTGCGACTTTAAAGACCAGCATCCCGTAAACGATACTTGTTTCATCATTACCAATCCACCCTATGGCGAGCGCATCGAAACCACAGATATAGTTCAACTTTACAAAGACATAGGGGATACTCTCAAACACAACTTCCCTGGCTGCAAGGCATGGATTATCAGCGCCGCTTTTCAAGCTTTAAAGTTTGTCGGACTCAAACCCTCACGCAAGATCATCTTATTTAATGGTCCACTCGAGTGTCGCTTTGTGAGATTTGAGATGTACGAAGGCAGCCGCAAAACAAAAGAGGAGAAAGAATAAATTATTTTTCGCCCTCCTTTTCCTTTTGTTTTTGTACTTTTGGTGTTACAATAATTTAATTGGATTATGAAAACAAAATACACCTATTCTCTCTTATTGACCTTATTGCTTATACCTTTCAGCTTGCTAAATGCTCAAAACTACTTTACAAAAGTAATATTCAGTATGTCAGACTGGGTGCAGGCAAAGGCAACCATCCAAACTTTCGACCAAAGTTTCTACATTGCCGGAACCTCAAATAATGGCGCCAGTATTGTTAAGTTAGATTCTGTAGGTACATTTAAGTGGAGCAAAACATTTACATCATCCAATCATCAAAATGAATTCACCACCTTGGTTGAAACTGCTGATAGTTGCATTATTCTTGCCGGAAATATCTATAATCAGACCGGTGGCTATTTCGATTTGTTATGTGTGAAGATAAATTCTACCGGCGATACACTATGGACAAAAACATATAAGCTCGGTTTTGATGGAAATGCACTTTCAATAGATAAAACAAATGATAATGGAGTAATAATAACTGCTTATATTGCTAACAACGATTATTCAAACTATAAAATGGCAGTTTTTAAGTTGGATAATAACGGCAATCTTCAGTGGTCTAAGAATTATACTTCAGGCGATTGGTATAATATGGGATATTCAGTAAAGCAAGCTCCCGATAGTGGTTATTATGTGTTAGGATATTCCGAATCTCATCCGACTACACAAAATCCACCACCACCTCCCGATTTTAAGGACAATGCATTCCTGTTAAAACTATCTCCTGCCGGAGATTTTTCTTGGGCAACATGCTATGCACTTGCCTATCCTGATTTACATTTAAGAGGTATGGATTTTACTTTATCTTCCACCGAGTTAATGTTGTTATTCAGAGGAGGAGCTAATGATAATGCTTATGTCTTAAAGGTAGATACTGGAGGCAATATGATTTGGAACAAGAAAATAAATACTTCCCTTTATGCATATTTAAATGGTTTTACACAACCATACAAATTTCTTAAGACTAATGATGATTATTATAGTTTTTCTTCTCAATACGCTCTTGTAAAAATGGATTCCAGTGGTATCATTATTTGCTCTAAGGATATGGGATGGTTTGGTTATGATGTTCAATCAATACCAACAATAGATAATGGGTTCTTTATGATAAGTAATGGTCCTTTAATTGGTGCAAAAATCCCACCCACTTTTAACCAACAAATAGGAACTGCTAAGACAGATTCTGCTGGTTGGAATAATTCTATTTGCAATTATCCTTCTTCTCATTCTTCAATTGAAGATACGATGATGGTATTCTCTACAAACTTTAACACTACTGCTGGCAATACGGCTGATACAATAATTCCATTAGTGAGTTCACTTAATTTGTTAACAATTGATGGTTGCGTTGCATTTTCCGGTGCTGTTCATGAAAACAATAATGATGCTTCTATTACCATCTATCCTAATCCAACTGCTGGAAGTTTTAATCTTATCACCAATCAGATTAAATCAATTGAAAGCATCGAAATTTATGATGTTTATGGCAAATTAATTTACCAGACACAGAAATCAGTTAACATAATCGATATTAGTTCGCAACCAAATGGGGTTTATTTCTTAAGGCTTACTGCTGATAATAAGCAATACACTCAGAAGTTAGTATTGAGCAAATAAACTTCGTATCTCACTCACTTTTTCTTGCCACAGAAACACAAAGGCTCGAAGATTCACAAAGAAATATTAAGGATGAGTTTGCTTTCTCCTTTGCGTTTCTTTGCGCCTTCGAGCCTGAGTAGGAATTTTATTTGCAAATCTGATGTCTCTCTTAATTCTTTATCGGCAAGAAGGAATAATTCTTTGAATAATATAACATCTGTGCTGAATAATCTTCAGGATACTCGATTTTAACGTCGGTAATCTTTCCATCTTTCATCACAGGTTTTAATACCGGATTGATGAAGCCGCCATAAGGAGTGAGTTTCAGCTTTTCATAACGGGTTTTTACTTCTTTATGTAACACAGGATCGACTTTCACGGCATAATCTTCAACAATTTTCTTACCAGCTGCAAAATCACCTTCTGATTTGATGCGTTGCATTTCGGCTAAGAGTTGCCCGAAGAGTTTACGCAGCTTTTCGTAATCGTTTATCACCACATAAGACTTGTTATTCTTTACTTTCATTTCAATAACGTTCTCTGCTTTACCTTTTTCGTAGCACCATTTGGCAATCAATTGACGATTGCGCATGTGAGATTCTTCAATATTCTTGCCCAATTCTATTCTTACTAATTGCGTCATCAAGCCATTGCGGATGTAGCTGTTATATTCAGCTTTGGCAGCGTCAAGATTGGGGAGAACACCCAATTCAACCATTTTCTTATCCATAATATAATACAAAGCAAACAAATCGGCTCTGGATTCTTCTAAAGTTGAATGATAATTCTTCATTGCTTCTGAACTCACGCCGGGTAGAAGCTGCCCTGAACCGTGTCCGAGGCATTCATGCAAGTCGGTATGTATGTTACCTGCCTGAAAACCGTACTTTTCGGAAAGTTCTTTTTCTTCTTTGCTGTAACAAAACTCATCAAGGAAGCCATTTCCTATGGCAGCCTGGTCATAAGCATAGGTGATGTTCTCCATTGTAACCGATTTGGAGCCATGTTCCTTGCGAATCCAGTCGGCATTGGGCAGGTTGATGCCTATAGGCGTGCTCGGATAGCAATCGCCACCCAACTGAACCACATCAATCACCTTTGCACTTACGCCTTTGCATTCTTTCTTCTTAAAACGTTTGTCGACAGGCGAATTATCTTCGAACCACTGCGCATTTTGACTGATGATTTCGGTTCTTTTGGTTTCTGCGATGTTTTTATAGTTGACAACCGACTCCCAGGTGGCTTTCTTGCCTAAAGGATCGCCGTATACTTCGATAAATCCATTCACAAAATCCACTCTCGAATGGTCTTCAACCCAAATCAGATTGTATTCGTCCCAGGTTTTTAAATCGCCTGTAGTGTAGTATGAAATCAGGGTTTTAATGCCGTTCTTTTGTCGGTCGTTTTC
>JBAWXL010000263.1:0-6291 GCA_037144095.1 Bacteroidota bacterium | reverse complement strand
AAGGATAGAAATATTTTGCCATTTTTGGTTACAATATTGTTGATAAGGTACTAATCAGGTTTTTATCGCCAAACTTTATGATAAAATCAGTAAGGAACTAAGATTATGCCCTGCATTTAATTTAATCGACACTCATAAATCAGCTTAGACAAAACGTAAGATTTAAGAGAGATGCCGTTATCTGGATTTGTCTGGAAAATAAATTTGATCTTATATTCTGATGAATTGGAATCATAATAACGGTTTTGCTTGCTAAATAAATTTTGTTCATAATAACATAATGCATGGAAAATTAGTTTTTTTTCGAAAAGGATAATTTGCAATTGTCCTATTATAAAAATGCTAAATTTGCATTAAGAATGAACAATTAACACTAGCTTGTTTAAAAAGAGCTTTATGTTTTTATTTGGATGTATATTATTAGCAGTACTTTTACGTTATATTTATAAGACCTATTTTAATAATAAAAACAAAAATAATTTCATTTTTATCAAATCCATAGCACTGCGCTGCAACATTATGGATGAATAAACGTAAAATAAATAAAAAGCCATGAAAACAAAATTTTTTAGCAAACAGAATCTAAGAGGACTTTGGGGAACCTTATTGTTTCATTCCATTTTATTAGCTATTTTTTTACTGGTAGGATTCAAAACCCCTTATCCCCCACCTCCTAAAGAAGAAGTGATGGAAGTTGAACTTGGCGGCGGCGGTGGCGGCGGTGGTTCTGATCAGACGATGCCTGAAGTTTCGAAAAACACTCCGCTTTCGGACGAAAATGTGGACGAAAACATCACCACCAACGAAGTGAGCGAAACGGCAACGCCTATTACGAATAAAACCGTGAAGGTGAAAAAGGTTGAAAAGACAGTAGCCGTGGTGAATCCTTTGGCTTTATATAAGAAAAACAACAAAAACAACGGCACAGGAGGCGGACAAGGTACGGGAACAGGCACTGGCACAGGTTCGGGCACCGGTCCGGGTTCAGGCTCTGGAAGTGGCGGTGGTACGGGTAGCGGAATAGGCACGGGTACCGGTCCGGGCACTGGTCCTTCATTTAGTTTAAACGGGCGATCGGCTAAATACTTGCATAAACCCGACAATAACTTCAGCGAACAGGGAACCGTGGTGGTCAACATCTGGGTGAACCAAAACGGTGAAGTTACACGCGCTGAAGCCGGGGCAAGAGGCACCAACTCAACCAACACTCAGTTGTGGAAACTGGCTACTTCGTCAGCTCTAAAAACTAAATTTTCAACTAAAAATGATGCGCCTGAAGAACAAAAAGGCACGATTACGTATCATTTCATCAGAATGAACTGAGGAAAATTCAAAGACCCAAATTTCAAATTTCAAGATCCAAGGGGGTTGAATGTTGGGAGTTGGGTTTTGGAGAATAAAGTCTGGGTTTAATATCGAAATATGAACTACAAAGAGGTATTGGCTTATATGTTTTCGCAGTTGCCAATGTATCAACGGATAGGGGCTGCGGCTTATAAGGCTGATTTGAACAATACCATTCAACTATTACATCTTTTAGGCAATCCTGAGCGGGCGTTTCGTTCGGTGCATATTGCGGGAACCAATGGCAAGGGTTCGGTTTCGCACTATTTAGCTTCTGTTTTTCAGGAAGCCGGATATAAAACGGCGCTTTACACTTCACCTCATCTGAAAGATTTCAGAGAACGCATAAAAATTAATGGCGAGATGATTCCGAAGTGGGAAGTAAGTCGTTTCATCAATGCACATCAAGCGGATTTTGAAAGACTGCAGCCTTCCTTTTTTGAAATGACGGTAGGATTGGCATTCGATTATTTCCGAAACCAGAAGGTTGACATTGCCATCATCGAAACTGGCATGGGCGGAAGGCTCGACTCAACCAATGTTATTCAGCCTGAAGTATCAGTGATTACAAATATTGGCTTAGACCATACACAGTTTTTAGGCAATACATTTGCAGAAATTGCAACGGAAAAAGCGGGAATCATAAAAGCAAAAACCCCTGTGGTGCTAGGAGAAAAACAAGCTGAAACAGAAGCAATTTTCAGAGCGATGGCTGCAAAGCTTGAGGCTTCCATCGTTTTTACCAATGAACATTTCAGCATTCAGCAATGTCTGCAAAAAGAAAATTTATGCTGCGATGTTTACCTGAACAATGATTTGTATTTGAAAAATCTTTATTCGGAATTGAAAGGGGTTTATCAATTAAAAAATATGCTGACGGTGCTACAAACTTTGGAAGTGTTAAAGCACAGGGGTTTTAATATTAATGAGGATTCCATTCGCAAGGGTTTTGCCAAGGTGATACAGTTAACGGGATTGTTGGGCAGGTTTCAGCAACTAGGAGATCAACCCCTTGTTATTGCTGATACTGCGCATAATGAAGCCGGATTGAGGATTGTTTTGAAACAATTCTACTCGCTGGCTCATAAGGAAATGCGTTTTGTGCTGGGCATGGTGAATGATAAAGATATTAAGAAAATGCTAAGGATGTTTCCGGTTCATGCTCATTATTATTTTTGCAAGCCCGATATTCCAAGGGGATTAGATGCGGAAGTGCTTGCCAAAGAAGCTAAGGATGTGGGTTTAATTGGGAGGGTATTTTCTTCTGTGAAGAAAGCATTAAGGGTAGCTAGGTTAGATGCCGATACTGACGATATTATTTATGTTGGGGGAAGCACCTTTGTAGTGGCGGAGGTTGTTTAATTTAAGAAAATGAATTTAAGAATAATGATCAACGATTTTTGATTTCTGTAGTTTAAGGAATAAATTCATATAAGCAGTCCCGTTTGTTTTACTTATTTTTGCCGCCTGAAAATTACTACATACACTATGAGAATTCCTAATACAAATGGATTTGCTATTTGGCTTACCGGTTTATCTTCTTCGGGTAAAACCACCATTGCGATGGCTTTAGAGAAGAAACTGGTTGAGAAAAATTATTTTGTGAATGTGATTGATGGTGATGTGCTTCGCGATGGATTGAATAAGAATTTGGGCTTTTCGATTGAAGACCGCAACGAAAACATACGACGCTCGGCAGAAGTTGCTAAGCTTTTTGTGCAATCAGGATTTATTTGTATTTGCAGTTTTATCAGTCCTACACATACCATCAGGGCAATGGCAAAAGAAATAATTGGTGCCGAACGATTTGTAGAAGTGTTTGTGAATGCTCCTTTGGCCGTTTGCGAACAACGCGATGTGAAAGGTTTGTACAAAAAAGCGCGTGCCGGTGAGCTGAAAGAGTTTACGGGCATTGATTCGCCATATGAAATTCCACAGCAACCCGATATTATGATTGAAACCAGCACACACGGTTTGGATGAAGAAATAGAATCTATCGTTAACGAATTAATGGTATTAAAAAAGATTTAAAATGAAGTCAACAAAAAACAATAATGCTCCGAAAATCATAACTGATGACGGAACAGAAATGGAAATTACGCCAAGAGGTTCGTTGGCATTGCTTGCATTTGGGGCAGTTGGGTTGGATGTTTGGAGGCAAGTGCGCATGCAATATGTAGAAGACGAAATTATCAATAAAAATAAAACCGGCAATGACAAAAAGTAAGAAACAAAAAGTAGTTTTGTTGGGTTGGGATGCTGCCGATTGGAACATTATCAATCCCCTACTCGATGCGGGTTTGATGCCTGCCCTTGATAAACTAATCAATAAAGGAGTAGTAGGTAATATTTCCACACTTTATCCCCCTTTGTCACCCATGCTTTGGACTTCTATCGCAACAGGGAAAAATGCAGATAAGCATGGGGTGTTGGCTTTTACCGAACCTGACGTGGCGAATGGCGGCATTCGTCCGGTTACTTTAGCGTCGCGAAAGACAAGGGCTATTTGGAATATCTTAAATTCAGCGGGAAAGAAATGTAATGTGGTGGGATGGTGGCCCAGTCATCCGGCTGAACCCATTAATGGTGTGTACATCAGCAATTTTTATCATCCTTCAAGCAAATCGCTGGAAGATAGCTGGGGCTTGTATGAAGGCACCATTCATCCTGAATCACTCACAGATACTCTTTCGAATTATAGAATTCATAAATATGAATTAACAGAAGAACATTTGTTGCCTTTTATTCCGAAATTAGCGGAAGTACCCGAAGAAAACTTCCATTTTGCAGATGGTTTGCGCAAGGTATTAGCCGAAACAGCTACCACCCACTCGGCTGCCACTTGGCTGATGGAAAATACTGATTGGGACTTTATGGCAGTGTATTTTGACGGCATCGACCATATAAGCCATGGTTTTATGAAGTTTTATCCGCCTCAATTGCCCGGTATTCCCGATAATATGTTCGATTATTTCAAAGATGTGGTGCCCGGAATGTATCGCTTTCATGATATGATGCTCGAACGCATGGTTCAGTTGGCAGGTGAGGATACCACTTTTATCATCCTTTCAGATCATGGTTTTCAGTCGGGTCCGAATCGAATTATTGAAATGCCACACTTCAATGCAGCTCCGGCAATCGACCATCGCCAATATGGCATTTTGTGTATGAGTGGCAATAATATTAAAGCCGACGATAGGGTGTATGGTGCCACTTTGCTCGACATTACACCAACCATTTTAAGTCTGTTCGATTTGCCCATTGGCAAGGATATGGAAGGAAAAATATTGCTGAATGCTTTTGAAACGCAACCTCAAACCACCTACATTGAAAGTTGGGATACAGTAGAGGGCGATTTTGGAGAACATGACAATTTAACGGAGACGAATATCTTTTCATCAGCGGAAGCAATGCAACAATTGGTAGAGCTGGGCTATATTGCCGACCCCGGCGAAGACAAAAACAAAGCTTTTCAATCGTGTAAAGACGAAACAAACTACAATTTAAGTTTGGTGTATACGTTTAAAAATAAACACGATTTGGCTTTGCCTATTTTAGAAGAACTTATCCATTCGAACGATAAAGATGTCAGGTTTCAACTTAGTCTGCTCGAATGTTATATCACCTTGGGTAATCTTGATAAAGCCAAAACTACTCTTCAGAAAATAAGAGAGATTGACGATAAGTTTTCGCCCAACATCGACTTGCTCGAAGGGGTTTATCACAGCAAAGTGGGAAATGTGGATCTTGCATTGGAATGCTTTAAGAAAGCCGAAACCAATATTGCTTCTCCTTTGAGTATTCTCACCGAGATTGGAAGAATTTATATTAAAGCAGGCAAATTTAGTGATGCCGAAAATGTGTTTCTGCGGGTGTTAGAAATAGATGATAATTCTTCGCAAGCCTTCCTGGGTCTGGGCATTGCGCTACTTCGTCAGGACAAATATCTTTTAGCAGCCGAACAATTGCTCAATTCAATTGGCTTGATTTATAATTTTGCGCCTGCACATTATCATTTGGGCGAATGTCTTTATAAAATGGGGAAAATATCTGAAGCCACTCAGGCATTTGAAGTGTGTTTGAAGATTTTCCCGGGTCATAAAAAAGCCCTGCAATGGTTGGTAAAGATACAACAGGAACAATTGCATCCCGAAATCAACCTATATGAAAACAGACTCAATGAATTGATGAAAGGCGACATCGTAGTTGTGTCGGGTTTGCCGCGTTCGGGCACTTCGCTGATGATGCAACTCTTGCAAGCTGCAGGAATAGCCATTGCTACCGATCACAAACGTTTGCCCGACGAAAACAATCCTAAAGGGTATTTCGAATATGAAGCCGTAAAAAGTTTGGCAAAAGACCATAGTTGGTTAGACCAGGTGAAAGGGAAAGCCATTAAAATTATTGCACAATTGTTAGTGAATTTGCCTTCCGATTTCAAGTATAAAGTGATTTTCATGGAGCGCGACATCAGCGAAATTATGCTTTCGCAACAAAAGATGCTGAAACGCCCAGGCTCGGTTTACCCCATCGAAATTGCCAATATCTATAAGCAGGATGTGGAAAAGGTGAAAAACTGGATTACACAAAACCCCAACATTGAAGTACTTTATGTGGATCATCATGCATTAATTAGTTCTCCTAAAACTGAGATTAAAAGATTATTAGCTTTTCTGAAACTTGAAATTGATGCAGAAAATCTGATCGGTTTGGTTGATCAAAAGCTCTATCGAAACAGAAAATAATATTTAGCGAATTATCTGCTTCTTCACAAAAAGATTTTATCTTTGCATATATGAAAAAGATTAAATCGACTTCCTTTATTGATTTTTACTCAGCCGACGTCAGCACCGAGCTTGCATTGCCCATTATCGAAGGAGGCATTGTGGCAGGTTTCCCTTCGCCGGCGGCAGATTATATCGACCTGAGTATCGATTTGAATAAAGA
>JBAWXL010000262.1:0-6380 GCA_037144095.1 Bacteroidota bacterium | reverse complement strand
AATCCTAGGATTTAAAATTGTAATCCCGGAATTTAAATTTTTTATGCTGGAATTTAAAATTGTAATCTTAGGATAAGAAATTGTAATCCTGAAATAAGAAAATTTTATTTTAGAATAAGAAATTATAATCCCGGAAAAAGAAATTGTAATCTGGGAATTTCAATTTTTAATCCTTGAATTTCCTCTTAACATTTCAGCATAAAAATATTTTTTAGAACAAAACACTTTTTCAATTGAATTTTTATATACCTTTGAAGGCTTTTTCAGAAAAGCAAAAAAACAAATAACAAATTAAAAAAAGGAGAACTTATGTTTGTGTATTTAAGTAACCTAAGAAATCGGTTTTTTCAATTGTTAAATGGAGTGAATGAACATTCAAGCGTGTGGACAGGTCAGGCTGAAACCACCGTAACCATTCAGGCAAACATTGATTCAATCGACACAATGCAATCCGACATTGAACATCTCGAGTCACAACTTTCTCAAAAAAAGAAAGCTGCCCGAACACTCGAAAAAAATTTGAATGTAGTAGCTGATACTATTGAAAACAAAGCCATCGGGTTTCATACCGCCACCCCTGATGTACTACAGGATTATGGTATTGAAGCTCGTAAAACCAATGAAAAGAAGCCTCTGCCTACAGGCGATCTTAGTCCTAAAATTCAGGATGAATTGGATGGACATGGTTTTAATTTAACTAATACGGTTGACCCTGACGCCGACCGTTATGAATGGGAAAGAGGAGTTGGCGCCGATCCAACCAATTTGACTACCATTCCCACTATGCAACATTTTAAAAATACTTCGAAAACCACTTTTGTTGACGAAGCTGTGCTTCCCGGTGTTCGTTATTTTTATCGTGTTCGCGCTCTTAATGCCACGGGCGATGGGGCATGGAGCCCAATTGTGAGCCGGGTTAAATCGTAGGCAGACGATTAACTCTATCTAAAAAAGGGGGAATAACAGGAATTCCTGTTTTCCCCCTTTTTCTTTTTTCTTATCAAATGTTAAATTTAATGTCTCAGGCAACCTTTTTATGTTTATTTTTGTCTTGTCATTAGTCAACGTATTTTTATATAGAATTTTTATCATGAAAAAAATAATCCTTAGCCTAAGTTTATTGCTTTTGCTACAAATTTCCCCCTTCGCAGTATTTTCTCAATTGGTGGTAACTCCAGGCGCTACAGCCCAGCAAATGGTTCAAAACGTATTAGTTGGAGGAGGAGTTACGGTAAGCAATTTTGTTTACACCGGTACAGCGGCAGCATCAGGCACTTTTACAACTGGAACAAATGCAACCGGTTTAGGTTTTCCGGCAGGCATTTTACTTACCACTGGTTTGGCAACTGATGCAGCAGGCGTGGGGTCTTATTTTGCCTCAACTGATAATTTTGGGGGAGGTGACCCCCAGTTGCAAACCCTGGTTACCTCAACCATCAATGATGCTTCGGTGCTTCAATTTGATTTTATTCCCGAATCAGACACCATTAAATTTCGTTATGTTTTTGGTTCAGAAGAATATCCTGAATGGGTAGGCTCAACTTTTAATGATGTGTTCGGGTTTTTTATTTCAGGTGCCAACCCGGCAGGGGGGGTGTATACCAATAAAAATATTGCCATCATACCAGGCACAACTAGTACAGCAGTTTCGATAAATAATGTCAATAATGGAACAACAAACACCGGTCCATGTGCTAATTGCGCTTATTATGTCAATAATAGCAACGGAACCTATATTTCTTATGATGGACTGACCACCATACTTACCGCTTGGGCAAAAGTTGTTCCATGCACTTCATATCATATGAAACTTGCTGTTGGCGATGCGGGCGACTATTCTTATGATTCAGGTGTTTTTTTGGAAGCCAATAGTTTGACCAGCCCCCATATTACTACTCATGTAAATTATACACTGGCAGCTCTTGATACCGTCGCAATAGAAGGCTGCAGCGATGCCAATGTGGTTTTCCACCTTCCCTTTGTTGCCCCCGCCGACTGGATTGTAAATTACACAGTAGGTGGTACTGCCATTCCCGGAACAGATTACACCCCTTTGCCTGCCAGCGCCATCATTCCTGCCGGCTCCGATTCGGTTATGCTAACTATTCATCCTCTTGTTGATGGAATTCCCGAACCCACAGAAACAGTTATTCTTATTGTTCAAACATCTATTTGTCAAAGCACTTACGATACAGTGGTTGTTCATATTATTGATAATATGCCCCTTTCACTAACTACTTATGGCGACACAACCTTATGCGGGGGATATGCCACCATCGGAGCCACCGTTACAGGCGGAATTCAGCCTTATTCTTACCTATGGAACTTAGGCGATACCATCCCAAATATCATTGTTAGTCCAAGCGTGACCACGACCTATAATGTTATGGTAACAGATGTTTGCCACACTTCCGATTCTGGAGTTGTAGTGATAACAGTTGCAGGAACTTTTGCCGGAGCAGGAACGGATGTAACCATTTGCATTGGAGATGCAACCACACTAACAGCTTCCGGCGGGACTCAATATCTATGGAGTACGGGAGAACCCACCCAAAGCATTTCGGTGAACCCCACCAGCAATACAACCTATTTTGTAACCGTAACACAATTATGTAGCGATGTCGATTCGGTGAATGTATATGTAAACCCATTGCCCACTTTGACAGCCACTTCAAACCCCGATTCAATTTGCGCAGGCTGGACTTCTACCTTGAGTTTATCGGGCGGAACCGTAATCAGTTGGTCTTCCTCTCCGGTTGATCCAAGTCTTGCTCCGCAAATAAACTCGCAAAACCCGGTAGTTTCACCAACCTACACGACTACCTACACCGTTATCGGGAAAGATACCAACCAATGCGTAAACACCACCACCACCAGTGTAGTGGTATATCCTCAACCAACAGCAAGTTTTGTAACCACACCAAATCCGGTTTCCATTAGCAATACCAATGTTTTTATAACTAACACTTCAACCGGTAATTCGCCATTGCTCATTTGGGATTTAGGAGATGGAACCACTTCAGGTCTGCAACAATTCTATCATGAATTCCCTAATACAGATTCAGGAAGCTATCTTGTTACGCTCATTGTAACAAATAATTTTGGCTGTGCCGACACCACTTCACGAACGGTTTATGTGAAGCCCGATTATAGTATCTATATTCCAAATGCTTTCAGCCCAAATGGAGATGGAGTAAACGATATGTTTTATGTTTATTTCACCAATATTCACGAATATCATCTTCAAATATTCGATCGTTGGGGCGAACAAATGTTTAATACTTTCGACCTGACCGAAGGATGGGATGGAACTTTCAAAGGCACGCCACTCCCAAGTGGATTATATGTATATCGGATATCCTATAGTGACTCTGAAAATATAAAGCACCAAAAGCACGGGACTGTAACCATAATGAAATAAGATGGCTACAATATTTCAATGATTGAATGTCAAATGCTGACATCCACTCTAAACTTGTAATTTAGTCATATCAAATAAAGCATTTATTTTGTTCCATATGCAACTCTTAGTTTATTATTCGCGTCTACTTAGGACTTAAGTATTTTTATGTATAAAAAAATCACCATTATCATTCTACTGTATTTGAACATTTGCACTGTAAAAGCTCAAACCACTTTATATTCCGAAAACTTCAACGGAAGCACTACTTCCTGGTTGTTTGGTTCGATAGATGATGCGTGGATTATAAATAATGTTTATAATTGCACAGGGGCACTTACAGGAGCAACTCCCAATCAGGGTGGATTAGGCTATTTGCATGTGTATAACAATAAACATTTACCTCTTAACGGAGGACTTTGTTGTTCCTTTTATCCTGCAAGCGGCAATGCTACCATTTATACCACCATGATTCAGACCATAAATACCATTGGGTTCGATAGCGTTACTGTTAGTTTTCAATGGTTATGTGCCGGCAATGCCAATAGCTATGGTTTTTTTCAATATAGCATCGATGGAGGAATTAATTTTACAAGTATACCTATACCTGTTGATCATTTCTATAATCAAACCACCTGGACAACCTATACATTACACTCTGGTCAATTGCCTGCATTACTCAATCAGTCTTTGCTAAAATTTCGATTTGGATTTATCAATGGAAATTCGGGCAGCAATCCTGCTTTTGCAATCGATAATTTTATTGTCAAGGGATTTGCCTCACCTACTTTTTATTTAAGTTTGGTGCAAGAGTATAATAATCTTTGTGCCGGAAATCATTTGGGAATTGCACGCGTTGTTGCCACAGGTGGAACACCTGTTTATTCTTATCAATGGTATAATAATCTTTGGAGTCCCATTGCCGGATATACGGATTCTGTAGAAACGGCTCTATATAGTGGAACCTATTGGGTGGTTGCCCACGATGCTGCCAGTCATTTCGATACGGTTCAGGTAATCATCAACAATACTAATCCTCCAATTAGTGTCGAAGCCGGACCTGACAAAGCAATATGTTTGGGTGCCAATACTCAGTTGAATGGAACAGGTGGCATATATTATAATTGGACTCCTACAGTAAGTTTAAGTAGTGCTATTATTTCTAACCCCATTGCCACTCCAACAGTTACTACCAATTATCAATTAACTGCCCTTTCTCCAATGGACAACGTGATTGTAAATGGAGATTTCACTTTAGGGAACACAGGGTTTAGCAGTGATTATGGATATTCCGCCAGTCTCATGAACCAGGGAATGTATTATGTTACTGATCAACCTTATTCTACTAACACAGGATTCTTTTGGGATTGTACCGACCATACGATAGGAGGAGCAAATGATAATATGATGGTTGTGAATGGATCGAATTTGCCAAATGTAAACGTTTGGTGTCAAACTGTTCCAATTATTCCAAACACAACTTATGCTTTTTCTACCTGGGTTATGTGTGTAAATGCTTCAAATCCTGCGCTACTTCAGTTTTCAATTAATGGAAGTTTATTAGGGACTCCTTTTTCGGCTGATCCAACACATTGCTTATGGAAAAATTTTTATGAATTATGGAATTCAGGGAATAATACCACTGCTACAATTTGTGTAGTAAATCAAAATACCATTAATTCGGGAAATGATTTTGCTCTGGATGATATAACTTTTTCACCTTTGTGTCAGGGAAATGATAGTGTAAAGGTATCAATATCAACTCCTGTTGCCAATGCCGGAAATGACACCATTGTATGCAATGCTACTCCGGTCACATTGACCGCTCATGGAGGCGTTTCTTATGCCTGGAACACTGTACCTCAGCAAAACACTCAACAAATTACAGTCAATCCTTCTACAACTACGACTTACACTGTGACTGTTACCGACTCAATCAATTGCACTGCCACCGATCAAGTGCTGGTTACGGTTGGTAATTTACCTCCTGTTAATTTAGGAAATGATACTGTTTTATGTCAGGGACAAGGGATTCTGCTTTCAGCCGGAAGTGGATACACATCCTATTTATGGAGTAACTCTACGACGGCATCAACACTTTATGTTACCGCTCCGGGTTCTTGGTGGGTTAAGGCTTCAAACAACTGCGGAACTTCAACTGATACAATTCTGGTTAATTATTCTCCTGCTGTTCATGTAAATTTAGGAAACGACACCACTCTTTGCTTAGGCGGATCTTTGCAATTAAATGCAGGAAGTGGGTTTAATCAATATCATTGGAACGATAACACCCAACTCTCCACTTTAAATGTATCCCAAACAGGATACTATAGCGTAACAGTAAGCAATTCTACAGGCTGTCAGGGAATTGACACTATACATGTCTCTTTCGATCAATTAACAGTGAATTTAGGAAACGACACTTCTTTATGCTCTAATACAAGTTTAATTTTAAATGCAGGAAATCCGAATTGCACCTATCTTTGGAAGGATGGAACTACCCAACAAACTATCAATGTTAATACATCAGGAACATATTGGGTCGAGGTTACAAGTCCATCAAATTGCAAAGCTAGTGATACGATACAAGTTCAAATTTATCCTCCGTTTACATTTTCACTTGGGAATGACACCACGCTTTGCGCCGGCAACACCATAGTTTTGAATCCAGGTATTTTTAGTAATTATTTATGGGAAAACGGAAGTGCAAGTCAAACCCAAAGTATTAGTTCAAGTGGAATATATTGGGTTAGAGTTATTAATAATAATGGATGTTCAGCAAGAGATAGTATTAATATTACTTTTCATGCCCTTCCAATAATTAATTTAGGATCAGATAAAGAATTTTGTTCTACTGATAATATGATTCTTGATGCAGGAAATGGATTTAGTTTTTATAATTGGCAGGATGGTTCTAATGCAAGATATTATCAAGTGCAACAACCAGGAACCTATTGGGTAACGGCAGGGTATCCAAATT
>JBAWXL010000261.1:0-6382 GCA_037144095.1 Bacteroidota bacterium | reverse complement strand
ACGAATACGTATTAGGCTTAAAATTATCGTCTTTCGCTTTTAATTAGCATTAATTCTGCTTAATATTCTTTATTTTTTCAAAATATTGTGTTGCCTTAATTGAGTCCCCCATTCTTTGATAAGTCAATCCGAGTGCATTCAAACAATCAGCATTCACCGGATCTATTTCAGTTGCTTTGTTTAAATTCGTCAAGGCTTCATCATATTGTCCCATATTCAAATGAGCACATCCTATGTTCAAGTAAACGAATACATTATTTGCATCTATTTGCTTCAATTTCTCGCATTCAGCAATGGCTTCCATGTTTTTTCCTTCAATCAATAAAGTATGACTCTTTTTTGCATAGGCATCCCCATACTTAGGATAATATTTCAACGAAGTATCAAGAATGCTAATGGCTTTTGCATACTGACCCGTATTGCAATACAATAGACCCAAATCACAAAAAACATCTGCCGAAGGTAAATAATGATAAGACTTGAGCGCCATTTCATAATTCAAAATGGCATTCGGATAGTCTCCCTCAAAAGCATAAGCAACTCCTAATCCGGCATAAGCATCGGCAAAATCATTGTAGATTGATATGGCTTTTGAAAATTCACTTATCGAATTGCGAAGCAGCGATTCCTGTTTTTCCGAATTGCTTTCTTCAGGATATAAGGTATACAACATCACAAATCCATAATTATAATGGGCAAAAGCATTATTAGGAACCACCTTAACATCATGCGTAATTAAAGCAGTATTATCTTTCCAATCGGGATTTCTGCTAAGGGTTCTAAAAGAATAAAGTCCTAAAATAATTAGCAGAATAATAAATACCCGCGAGTTGGTTTTCAGCATTCCTGAAAATGTACTGTAATTATGCCGATTTATTTCCGTTTTGCTGATTTTGATAAGTAGTAATGTCAATATTATGCAAAAACCCAGCGAAGGAATAAACAAAAATCGTTCAGCCATAGTCCAGTTAATGAGGATGAAAAGATTTGATACGGGTGCCAGTGCAATTAAATAAAATAATATGGCAAATGCCACGATGTCTTTTTTTCTTATTTTGATTAGCGCATAAATCCCTAATGCCAAATAAATTAAAATAGCAACTATGGCAAGCGGACTACTGATTGATTGAATCGGAATTTCTGCAATCGAATAATCATAAGCCAATTGATAAGGGAAAATCAAAAGTAAAATATATCGCAATAAAATATAAAATGCAGTTGCTTTCTCACTTAACCAATCGGGTGCAGCCAGCAGCGAGTTAATTTCAGGTGAAACTAAATTATGCATTCTTTCTTTCGAAATTGAATTGATTACGTTATGACGAATCAGCAGAAATATCCCCGTCACCACCAGCAACGAAATGGAAATCAGCAGTAATTTTTTATAATTAATTTGAGTAAATACAAAAAGCATCAGGGGGATTATTATCAGAAATGCTATTGCGCTCTCTTTCGATAATAACGCGATAAAAAACAACAAAACCCCTGAAATCATGTTTACTACGTTTTGTTTTTCAATGCTTTTCAGGAAGAATAATATGGATATGATGGAGAAAAGAAAACATAAGATTTCATCTAAACTTTTAATATTGTCCACCACTTCTGTGTGAATAGGATGTACAACATACAATAATGTGCAAATAAAAGGGAAGATAAAGTTCTGATTCTTAAACAATTTGCAAAGCAACAAAAACAGTAGCCAACAGCTAATTGCATACAGCAGCACATTTATAAAATGATAAAAATGATGATTGTCAGGCGAAATTTGCCATTCAACGGCAAACATAATCAAAGGCAGGGGACGATACTCAGGCATTCTGAGAGCATCATTATTTCCGCCAAATAGACGATCAGTTCTTAATAATTCAGGGATAGAACTTATGCCTTTTTCCACCAAACGATTATCTTTTATAACTCCAAAATCATCTAAAACATAGTTAAATGTAATGCTTTGAGCATACAAACAGAAAGCAAAAACGGCTATTATTAACCCAAGTGTTATCTTTATTTTCCTTAATACTAAAGGATTGTCAGCTTTTTCTATTATGTTTTTTAATGGCTTTTTCATCAGAACAAATGTATAAATATTTTCAGTTTACGGCTTCCTTTGAATTGCAAAAGAGGATTTCATTTTTCAAATGTGAGACAGTGTAGCGTGAAGCATTCGATTTAATCCTTATTTTTAAGAGTCTCTAAAGTTTATAATTCAGGCAAGGGGTGAGCGGGATCGGGCCCATTATAGGGTTCGGTTGATTTGCAATAGCTAAACAGATAGCTTGAATTCAAATCAAGCTTGCGTGCAATCTGATATTTTATTTCGCTCGCCATGTAGGGCTGTACTATCTCAGTCTTTTCATAGAAATCAACGACGGTATTTATTGAAGCAACCCCTATGTGAAATTCTTGTTTTGCTTCCAGGGGAAATTCATGATTAAGCTTGACAATATAAAGACTTTCATCTAATGATTTTTGCAATATTTCTTTATGATGTGCCAATTTATCTTCACATAATTGTTTTATTTTGATTGAATTATCTGCAGTAAAAGGAATGTTAATGAGTTCGTTGGCGAGTGATTTAAAATCATTTTTAAATGGTGCAAGCGCAGGTTTAAAGTTATCGCGGGTATACTTGATTTGCGCATAATTTAATTGACTCATTTTAGGGAAATCAACCAATGGAAACGTCATAATATCAGCAAATTCATGAGTATTACTCATTAAAGGGACATACGAAAATAGTTCTTCAATTTTCATGTCTAACGAAAGTGTATCACTTTGACCTATAATTGAATCAGAAATCCTTTGCAGAAAAACATGGTCCATTGAATCTAAAGTATTAAAATCGGAAGGGTCTACGTCTATAATATCATCTTCAACAAAGGGAAGCAGCGTAAAACAACTATAATGTTCCAGGTAATTCTGATGAAATATTTTAACATGATTGCTTGCTATTCTAAAAAAATTGGTAGATTGATTGAGCCATCGCACCACTTCTTTGCTTTTGTGTTTCATTTGTAGATATTTTCGATGGGTTGGCAGATAACGTCTTGCATTTGCTATATTTCCGGCAAATTTTGGATCATCCTTATGAACTTCTTCATAGCCATCTATTATTAATTCATATGAAAAATTATCAACATTCAAATAATTCAGCATTGCATGTGCAGCGACAGAGTCAAGAAATAGCGTATCAGCTATAAATAAATTTGGATAAATTGTTATGGCTTCATCATCAAGAAATAACTTCGTTTTGACTCGATTATAATAAGCGATTTTCATTTTAAATTAGATTTTATTTTTTTACAATGGCATGCTAAGATCAACAAATTGAGCACTCCAGCTTTAAACATCAATACCTCTTTTCTATTTTTCATTCTTAATTTTAACTCTTCATTTTTTGCCCTACAAAATTAATCTTTTTTCATTCAAATATAAAAAACGATTGTTTATTCAAGAATAAAATGTAACTTCGCCACCTCTTAGTTTCATGACCTAGGTGATGCGTAATGTTTCTGATCGGTTTTATTTTTCTGTTGACATTTCCCCAAAAAGTGTTACAGCCTCCACTTTGTCTTCTGACGAAGCCTATTCTTTTTCACCTAAATCATATATTTATAATACATTAAGCAATTTTAATGCATGTTATTTTCGAATAAGTTTCAATTCTTATTTGATGATTGAAAATGAAATATCTTGCAATTATTTTGATTTTCAGAATTACACTAATGAACTAATTGGGAGATTCAATGAAGTGACAGAAATCTTCAATGAAGTAAAGGAAATTGCTAATGAACCAAAAGAAGTTTTCAATGAACCAAAAGATATTTTCAGTGAACCAAAGGAAGTTTTCAGTGAACCAAAGGATATTGCTAATGAACTAAAAGAAATTATCAATGAACCAAAGGAAATTGCTAATGAACCAAAAGAAATTATCAATGAACCATCGGAAAGCTTCAATGAACCATCTGATAGTATTAATGAACCATCGGAAAGCTTCAGTGAACCCTAATATATTGTTAATTAAAAATAGATGTGCTTTAGTCAATATATAATATACAATAATAAATCAAATAATTATGAGACTTATTTCACTTTTAAAAACTCTCTTTTTCAATTATTTCAATTCGAGCTATTGATTGAAATAATTGATATAAAATATTAAAATACAAAATAATATAAAAATATAAAATAAATAATTTACTTCACTGAACAGCTTTAAAATTTATAGAATATGAAAAAACTTGACATCAATCGTTACGTTGCCCTTAAAAATGTAGGTGCTTTCATGGTACTTTATGACACTCAATTGCAACTGATTCTCATCTACAATACTGAAAAAGATTTGTTTGTAGCCTTAATGACCCTAATGGATCTTGCTTTGCTAAAAGAATCGGAGGATATTAAGGAAATTGCTAAAAATAAAGCATTGACTAAGAGTGCAATGATTACCATTATGCGTCCTTATGTTTTCGCTGCTTCTGTTCAGGCGAATCAACTTCATAAGTTTGAACTCGAAAATAGCCTCAAAAGTCAATTTGCGGCTCTTTCAAAAGCAGATGATAACAAAGCATTCAATATTGCAACTGATATAAAAATATTATTAGAAACTAATCTTCCTACACTTACGATTTTAACTTCGGCAAATATAAGCACTATCGGAATGGGTATTACAGCTTTCGGGACAATTCAAAATCGCCCAAAACAAGCCATTGAAAACAAATCAGCTCAAACTACGGCTGTCATTCCGGGTTTATTAGCTCAGCTTACTGAATCGAAAATACGAATTGGAAATTTAGTTGAATTTGGGGCTCCCGCTCTGCTCGCCGAATTCAAAAAAGCTGCCAGGGTTGGGAAACCTACGGGCAGACGTCATGTTTCTCTTTATATTAAATTTGTGTTTGGTGTGGATAAAATTCCTGTTAAGGGCATTAAATGTACTATTGTTTCCGGAGATATTAGCCACATCAAGAAGAGCACTGCTCGCGGTATAATCCAATTTCACAGCCTTGCAAATGCGCCATGGCAAATTACGGCTGAATCTAAAATATATAATACTATTATTGAAGAAGTTGTAACTAACGACAAGAAAATCATTAGACTTATAATTCAACTTCATAAAATAAATCCAACCGGCGATCTGCTCATCATTCCTCTTAACAAAAATACGGGAGATCCTATGCCCAATCTTCATTTAGCCATTCCTTCAATCAATCTGACTCTCGACGCAGGACAGAACACTCAAATTGTTGGAACTGACATTCCTGTGGGGAATTATGATGGGACCCTCTCAGGTAATCTTATTCAAACACAAAGCATCACTTTTGCTATCACTCCTGAAACTCAAACCGCTATCACTTATCATGTTGATCCCACTCCGCCCACTCCCTAAATCTTGCAGCATAAATTTCAAATCCTAAATCCTTAAAATTCTATATCCTATAAAGATTCCATTTTTTGAAAAGATGGAATCTTTTTTTATATATAAACCACTCCTTTGAATAAGAAATTCAGGTATTTACATGATCGACTAAATGCCTAAATGTCTAACAGTCTAAAAGACTAAATGTCTCCAAATCTAATCAAAATTGCAAGGATAAAAATATTGTTTTGCTTGTTATTGAAATAACAAAGTTTTTTACTAAATTTGAAGTCTTATTTTAGGATAATTAAAATTAACTTAAAGTATTCAAAATATTAATTTTAGATTCAATTTCATATCAATTTAAAACAAATTAAGATGAAAACAATTACGCGTTTTACTGCTTTTTTAGTAGTTATATTCTTATTTTTAGCATTGAATAATTCATCAGCAGCCACTGCCATCTGGGTTAATACATCAGGAGGTGTTTGGACCACTGCTGCTAACTGGCAATCGGGAAACATTCCGGCTGCAAATGATGATATACAATTTAGCACCGCGGGAACCTATACCATTACGGGTGTTCCTTCTTTAAATGTTAGATCTTTAAAGGTTTCTGATGGGGTATTTGTTACTTTGCAGGCATCTGCCACCGCTTCTTTAAGTATAAATGGAAGCACCTCTGCTACAAATCTTGATATTTCGAGTGGAGGTTCATTGACGTTGGGAGGGGGTGCGGCTTATGTTCTCACTCTCACATTTGCAACCACAGCACTTCAGGTTGCCAACATTTCTGGCATCATGACATTGAATTCTTATAGTGCTTTCGCAAGTGGAATTGCGAATACCACAGTGAATGTTGGCGGTACATTGAATCTGAATGCTGCAACAAGCACTTCATTTGTTACTACGAATATGATTTGTTCTGTTTTGGGAATAATAAATGCTAATGCGGCCATCACTACGCTGACCACTTCGGCGGCTACGCTTTCTTGAAACCACCCTGGTTGTTTGTTAAGCAGC
>JBAWXL010000260.1:0-6383 GCA_037144095.1 Bacteroidota bacterium | reverse complement strand
GGAGGTTCAGGGCGGAGCTTAGTGGTCCAGAGGCGGAGGGTTGCCTGGAGGGCGCCCTGGGCGACGATTCTGTATCGATCCACGATCAGCAGGTGGGTGGCGGCGGGCGGGAGCTCCTCAAGCCGAATTCATTTAATAATCAACTGAAAAATAGTCCAGTTTTATAGGGGTTAATACAGAAAATTACTATTAAAAATGAATAATTTATAATGGAAAATCCTGCTTTTGTGATAGGGCAAGATTTTTTAATTTTGAATATGATGATGTTATAGTCATAATTACGAAATTCATGTATAATAATATTTACTTTTAATTTCAATAATATATTAGTAAACTTTGTTCAGACATAGTCAGCTAATTACCTAACACATGTAAACTAACGAAATGACACATTAACAAAATATTTAAATATTTAGCTATTTATTAATCTGTTGTGTGCAGATAATCAATAAGTAAACATTATATGAATTGCAGATTTACTAAAAACCCTGTCGATGACGCAAATCCTTCGGTCGATGACGCAATTCTCTCGGTCGATGACGCAAAACCTTCGGTCGATGACACAATTCCTTCAGTTGATGACACAAAACCTTCGGTCGATGACACAATTCCTTCAGTCGATGTCACGATTTCGATTGTCGATGATACAAAACCTTTGGTCGATGATACAAATCTCTCGTTCGATGACACAATTCCTTCGGTCGATGACACAATTTTTTCTGTCGATGACATAATTTCGATTGTCGATGTCACGAAATGCCCAATCATAGGTTTTTAGATTCAATTCATAATCATTTCTTTCAAATGTAGATCGGCCTGAAATCAATTTAAAAACACCTTTTTCAATAGATTACATTATTTATAATTCGGTTTATTTCCTGTTTTTATTATGCCTAATTCAATTAACTTCTTTTGACACATTTTTCTGAACACTCCCACTTGTGAACACTCCAATATCGACCTTCGTTGGATGGCTAACGACCTTCGTTGGATGGCTAACGACTTTCGTTGGATGACCATCGACCTTCATTGGATGACCATCGACCTTCGTTGGATGACCATCGACCTTCGTTGGATGAGCATCGACCTATCGTTGGATGAGCATCGACCTTCGTTGGATGAGCATCGACCTATCGTTGGATGACCATCGACCTTCGTTAGTTAGTGAACGAGAATTAAACGTTAAGACAAAATTCACTTAATATTCATGTTAAGTTTGAACATGAAAATCTCAATCTTCTTATTCAACAAGCTTTTAGCCTATATTTTACCTGTAATTATCATTTAGTAAATATTAACAGCGTATTTTACATGCAAATGTAGTAGAAAACACTACTTAGGCTTAATGTTTTTTGAGCACGCGCTAAATACAAAAAGGATATATCATTTAAGCTCCATGGTTAAAACCAATACCAATCAAAAACTTTGTGCAACTTTGGTGTTACAGCATTCTTCAATAATATAATTCTATCAATTTATAATTATATAATTTTCCTATTCACACTATATATCAAAAAAAGAATTTAACTTTGTCATGAGTTTATAACTGTTTCGATAGTATCAATTCTTTAAAACCATAAATATGCAATTTAAAACTTATTTCATTAAAAATGTTGTGCTGTTATCTTTGCTGATAGCGCTGCTTTCATGTCATTCAAATCATTCTGCCATTGATACAAAATCGCCTGATGGCAAACTGAAAATAAGTATTTGGGAGGAGCGAGGCAAGGCATTTTATCAGGTAACCGCCGACGAAAAGAGTATCATAAATCCATCAAATTTGGGTTTCGATTTCCGAGGAATGCCTTCGCTAGACGACAGTCTCAAAATATCTAATGTGGTACATGCAACTCATGATGAAATTTGGAAGCCGGTTTGTGGATTTTCATCCGAAATCAGAAACCAATATAACGAATCGTCTGTCACTTTCACCGAAACCGGTGGCCTGAGAAGAAGTTTCATTGTCACGGCAAGAGCTTACAATGATGGAGTGGCATTTCGCTATCAATTCATTAAATTTAACAATACAGACAGTCTTTTAATTCTTTCCGAAAATACCCACTTTTCTTTTCCTGCCAACGATTCGGCATGGTGGATACCCTCAAACGAATTTGCCTACGAATCGCTTTATCGCCACACAAGCTTAAGTCAGATTCATGATGCCAACACGCCGCTTACTATCGAAACTAAAAGTGGATTTTATGTAAGTCTTCATGAAGCTGCTTTGCGCAACTATTCTGAAATGACTTTGAATAGAACCAAAGAGGATTCTCTTTGCTTTGTTTCCTCTTTATGGCCTGAACCTGATAGCGTTTGTGCAAGAGTGAAGCTGCCTTTTGCTACGCCCTGGCGAAGCATCATGATTGCCCGTAAACCTGGCAGATTGATTGAATCCCACCTAATTCAAAACCTGAATGAACCTTGTTCCATTAAGGATGTTTCATGGATAAAGCCCATGAAGTTTGTTGGAATATGGTGGGGAATGCATACCGGTAGATACACATGGTTTGCCGGACCTAAGCATGGCGCAACAACTGAAAGAATGAAACAATACATTGATTTTGCCAAGAAGCATAACATAAAAGGCGTGCTTGCCGAGGGTTGGAACAAAGGCTGGGAAACATGGGCTCCGGGAGTAATTCCTAAGCAAGATTTCGCAACAGCTTATCCCGATTTTGATTTAAAGAAAGTTGTGAATTATGCAAAAGAAAATCAAATTGAATTTATTTCGCATCACGAAACCGGTGGCAATATTCCGGAATATGAAAAGCAAATGGATGTGGCTTTTGCTTTGTGTACAAAGTTGGGGATTACATCTCTGAAAACCGGCTATGCCGGCACCATCATTCCTAAGGGTTATCATCATCACGGACAATATATGGTGCGACATTTCCAACGAGTGGTTGAGTTGGCAGCAAAGTATCATATCATGCTGGATGTTCATGAAAGCATTAAACCCACCGGTATCGATCGCACCTGGCCTAATCTGATGTCGCAGGAAGCTGGTCGTGGCAATGAGTGGAATGCCACATACAAAGCAACCCCACCTTATCATGCCGCCATTTTGCCTTTTACCCGTTTCCTTGCCGGACCGTTTGATTACACTCCCGGAATTTTCCACGTTAATCATACCCCCGAAATGAATAAACGTTTATATTGTACTCTCACCAATCAGTTGGCAATGTATGTCGTGTTCTACAGTCCCTTGATGATGGCGTCGGATATGATTGAGAATTATGAAAATAAGCCTGCTTTCCATTTTATTGAAGAAGTACCTTGCGTTTGGGACGAAACTCATGTAGTGGATGCTGTGATCGGGCATTATGTGAGCATTGCCCGCCGAAGTGCTGACAAATGGTTTGTTGGAAGCCTTTGCAACGAAAACGATTATTTGATTAAAATCCCTTTAAGTTTTTTAGTAAAAGGGAAACCTCACATAGCTACTATTTATGGAGATTCGATTACAACCGACTGGGAAAAGAATCCTGAAGCTGTTGAAATTGGCTCGTATGAAATCCTTTCAACTGATACCATCTATGCTGCATTATCGAAAGCCGGAGGGCATTGCATTAGCATTAGACCTATGGAGAAAAATGAACCGACAACCTATCCATCTATCAAAATGTATAATCAATCGTCTATTGCAAAAATGAATGTTTTTAATAAACTGAGAACTGCAGGAGACAATCATGTCAGTCATTTGGCAGTGAAAAAGCCTGTTAAACTACTTAATATGTTTAGCGATCGCTATCCTGCATCCGGCAATAATGCGCTTAGCGATGGCATACGCGGAATGCTCAACTATTCGATGGGCAATTGGCAAGGGTTTGAAGGGACAAATATGGATGCCACCATCGACCTTCAACAATTGACTTCAGTTCATAAAATCACTGCAGGTTTTCTAAGCGACCCAAGCAGTTGGATATTTCTTCCCACTCAAGTAGAATTTTATGTTTCCACCAATGGTAAAGATTTCATACTATTAGGCAAACAAACTCATACGCCCGAAAAAGCTTCCGATATGAACATCATTACGATAAAAGATTTCGCTTATGCGTTTAATGCAATGAAAGTTCGTTATATCAGAGTTAAAGCTAATTCAATTATGACCTGTCCTCCCTGGCATTCAGGTAAAGGAAATAAGGCTTGGCTGTTTAGCGATGAAATTATTGTGGAATAATCATTCATGACTACTGGTCAAAATTGTTTTAGTATGAATAAATGCGTTCTAATCAAACTGAATAAAGAATAGTATAATATTCATTAAATAAGGATGTTATTGATTTTGTTTGATCCTATTGTCATATAGTAAATTTAAAAAGAATAAAACCATATATTTGGAGAAATTTGGAATTGACAAGGCTTAGTTTAATTTCGGGGAACTTTTGTTCAACTTTGGGGAAGAGTGGTTCAATAAAGGGGAAATTTGGTTCAAAAAAGGGGAAGTTTGGTTCAAAAAAGGGGAATTTTGGTTTAAAAAAGGGGAATTTTGGTTCAAAAAAGGGGGATTTTGGTTCAAAAAAGGGGGATTTTGGTTTAACTTTAGGGAAGTTTAGTTTAATACTTCCCCGATTTTCAAATAACCTTATAATGAGAAGAAATATCATTTTGACGCAAATTACGAATTTTATAAGAGGCAAAAAAGTCATTTTTTTTGATGAAAATATGAAATTTGTTTATTGAAAAGAATTATAACTATTTTTGGGAATTGATTTGATGAAGTAAAAAACAAATAAAATATATTATGAAAACATTTTTCTCGTCCATCATATTCCTTGCTTTCATTTCCTGTGGCCAAACACAGACAGGCAATAAGCAGAAACTTGATAATTGGAAAACTTATGAAAATGAGAGCTTTTCAATACAGTATCCTCCCGATTGGGAATTAGACCAAAGTGGTCAGGTGGGCACAAGCTTTATTATTTTCTCTCCATTGGAATCTGAACAAGATGGGTTTAGAGAAAATATAAATTTAATTATTCAGGATTTAGAAGGGAAAAATATTGACTTAACCAAATTTGCATCCATTTCGGTTGAACAAGTTAATTCTATGGTGACCAAAGTGAATATTATTGAGAAAAAAAGAATTACTGAGGGTAAGGATGATTATTATAAAATCATTTATACTGGAGATCAGGGGATATTTCATTTAGAATATGAGCAGTATTATTGGGTGCAACAATCAAAAGCATTTATTTTAACCTTCACGGGCGAGCAAAATAAATTTTCAAAGTTTAAAAAAGAAGGAGAAAGCATTTTAAATTCTTTTTTGATAAAGAAATAATATTGGATTCACCCTCCTCGTAATTTCTGTAATTATAATGAAAATTGATGAAATGAAAAACAGCGACAAAAGAATAAATAACAAATATATCTTCCTGAAATTCTACTTGCTTCTAATCATAATAGTATTAATGATAAGCTCTGGATGTAAGAAAGACATTAAGGGTTGCACCAATTCAAAAGCCACCAATTACAATTCAAAAGCCAATCAGGATGATGGTTCATGTACTTATTTAAGCATAGGTCAGATTTATGAAGGTGGGACCATTTTTTATATTGATGATAGCGGATTGCATGGTTTGATTGCTCCTTCAAATGATCAGGGAAGCGGAATTCCTTGGGACAACGGACAATCGTTGGCTACATTGGCAAGCGGAACCGGCATGGGAACAGGGAAAAGTAACACGAACAAAATAGTTGCTGCACAAGCAGCAGGAAATTATGCAGCCTATATGTGCGATACTTTGACTTTAAATGGATATACCGATTGGTTTCTCCCTTCTAAAGACGAATTAAATCAATTGTATCAGCAAAATTTGGCAGGTGTGGTCGCGGGCTTTGCTAATGATGTTTATTGGAGCTCTTCCGAAAATTCCAATTACACTGCATGGTCATTGAATTTTGCAGGAGGATTTATAAATGATGAAAAAACAACTCCGCATTGTGTTCGTGCCATCAGAGCTTTTTAAACAGATTTATTAATGGAAAAAACAAACTATATGAAAACTAAATTTTTGATTCTTGGTTTTATTATGATTAATTTCATGTCATTTTGTCAGGTAACTATAACTCCAATGAAAACTGAAAATAACATGAAAGAAAAGGTATTTGGCTATGAATTCCTGAACAAAATTCCCGGATTGTGGAGCGGACCTGTCACTTCTTCAACATCTGCCGGGAGTTTCCCGATTTGGTATGTCGACTTTCGTCCCATTTCTGCTGCTCAGGTTTCGCAGTTTTCTATGCTCGATTCGAACACCGTGAACGATATGAGCTTCTTTATTGTTAAACATAACAATCAATTAAAAATTGCTTTGCGTACTGAAGGTTGTTTTAAGGATAAATGTTGTGTTACCTATGAGGTAATGGATTCGGTGAAT
>JBAWXL010000259.1:0-6391 GCA_037144095.1 Bacteroidota bacterium | reverse complement strand
CAATATAAAATCCCGCCGCTAAACTCTCTGTTGAAATCACATAATGGCTCTGCCTTCCTTTAAACAGTATTTCTTTTACTTTTATCCCCGAAACATCATAAATCTCCGCCATTCCATTAGCTATGGCTTTCGAAAAACTCAAATTCACCTCATTTTTTGCAGGGTTAGGGTAAAGTTGTATCTCATTTTTCACTTCCTTTTCTTCTTCTATCCCTGAAGAAAGACCTCTAACTCTTATGATAGGATTGACATGTTGCCCTTCGTAATTTGTGAAATAGCCCATAACATAATAGGTATCGTTATTGCCATGAACAATATTGTTAATATATGCTTTGTCCCCGGGGTAGTGTGTACTATCAATTCCTAATCCATTAAAATAAGCTGTATCAATAAAACCATTAGCATCAGTTTTTGCAATATTATGTCTAACATAGCCTTGATACTTATCAAACCTTCCACCAACTAAATAGCCTCCATCCGAAGTTGGGCAAACTACAGAAGCAGATTCATAAGTTGAATCCAAATATAAATTAATAGAGTTAAAATTATTAAATGTACTATCTAAAGTACCATTAGGATTTAATCTAATAAAGGTAGATTTAGTGGCACTATTTAAAAAATTAAAATCACCGTCTACAATAATTTTTCCATCATTTTGAACATAAACAACTTGAGGACTGCCACTTGTGAAAATTGAATTAAAAGTCGTATCAAGGTTTCCTAAAGTATCAATTCTACAGACACAATTAATTGGAATACTATCATATTTTGTGAATCCACCAAACAATAATAATTTATCAGAAGAATATTTAAAAGGACTAACAACTGGCCAGTTAGTAGAATGTTTAAAATTAGTATCAATTCTTCCATTAGGCAAGAGTTTCATTAAACAGCGTTTTATATTAATTGTATCATAACATGTAGAATCTGCACCAATTAAAATACTACCGTCTGATAGCATATAAGGGTTATAATAATATCCACAAATATTACTTTCAATTGTATGATTATAATAAACTGTATCTTGATATTGACCCCAATAATTTAATTTGAAAAGTATGCCATCAGATTCTACAACATAATTGTCACCAAATCTTCTCAAATATTCAATTCCATTTTCAGAATATGCATGCCATGAGGTATCAAGACTACCATTTTCATAAATTCTAATTATATCTCGAATGCCATCACCACCTCCTCCATAATATCCATAAATCATTAATTTCGCATCAGGCTCAGAGTTTATACCAAAAACATTTCCAGAACTTGTCGGAAAATAGAAATTACTATAAGCTAGATTAAAAGTAGTATCAATACTAAAAGCCTGTGCATGCAAATTAGATGTAAGTAATAATCCAATGATAAAGAGATAGATATTTTTCATAATAATTCAATTTATATTAAAACAGCATTTTCATTCAGATAAATAGAGTCCAATTATTTATCCACTGTAAAATTAATCATTTTTCACGAATAAACACACATAATTTAAAATTATTTCATTTTCAATTGTTCCCAGTCTCTCAATCTTAAGTCGAAAACGCACCATCAGTTTAGCAAGTATTTGATACTAAGATTAGAGCATTCAAACTTTATTACTTTAGTAACCGGCATTGCGCCCCCAATCCCTTACTTTATTACTTTATTTCAATTTCAGATAAAGTAATAAAGTCAGGATACTTACGTCTATCGTTTCGTTACTAAAGTAATAAAGTCCCTTAACCCTCTCAAAAAACTACTCTCCAAACCTCTCCAAACCCTAAGTCAACCTCCTCATTCCCTCAGCCCACTTCGTCAATCCCTCAGTCCGAATCGTCATTCCCTCAGCTAGCCTCCTTTATTCCTAAGCCTTGATCAAGATTCCCTCAGTCAACATCGTCTATTCCTTAGTCTGAATTGTTATACCCTCAGTCGGCATCGTCATTCCCTCAGTCAGCATCGTCATTCCCTCAGTCAGCATCGTCATTCCCTCAGTCCGAATCGCCATTCCCTCAGTCCTGATCGTCATTCCCTCAGTCCTGATCGTCATTCCCTCAGTCTGAATCGTCTATTCTTTAGCACCCAATTTCTTTTCCTTTTCACTTATCGACCCCCTAACCCTGCTGTTATCCAATTCTTTGGTCTCATCCTCAACCTAAAGATTCCATCTTTCTAAAAGATGGAATCTTTCTTCCCTCCCTTCAGCTTTGCTACTATGAATTTGGTACTTTGAATTTGCTACCTGGGTCTTCCCCCCTAAATACCTAAAAGTCTAAACAACTAAACTCCTAAAATTAATTCCATCCATCGCTTCCTAAATTCATATCTTTTAATATCTTTGCAAACCAATGGAGCCTAAACAAAACAATCAAGACAAGCAGACTGATGTAACACAAGAGAATTCCCTTCATGAAGACCTAAACGATTCATTGGCCGCAGCTAAAGAAGAAGACTTTCAGTATTGGAAAAAGCGTTTCAAAAGAGCTTCCCGCGAAATTGAAGAACTAAACAAACAACTAAACACCGCCCTCCGAAGCATGGATAAGCTGATCAAACAGCTTGCCGAGCTCGAAAAAAGCAAACTGGTGAGGTTTCGCAAATATTTCTATCTCTATCTTAGCCGCCTCCAATCAAATGTAAAAAAAGGCAAAAAACGCAGTTTCGGTTCAATTCTTTACAATTACGTTTTCAAACGCGGTGGCAGGCTTTTTCGATTGTTTCTAACCCGTTTGTTCCGTTCATTATACCTTATTTTCGAGGTTCGAAAAGTGGTCATTATCGAAGTCGTTGGCAATTATCTTGCCACCACCAGTCAATATTCGCAATATCTTTTGCGTAAGAAGCTGAACAAAGAAATCATCAAACAACATAAAAAAAACATCAACAGCTTCACCTATCGACCCCTGTTTAGCATCATCATGCCGGTCTACAATCCACGCATCGATTTGTTCACCAAAGCGCTCGATTCAGTCATGGGTCAGATTTACGAATATTGGGAGTTATGCATTGCCAACGATTGTTCCACCGACCCCGAAGTGAGAGAAACTCTCGAAAAATACTCGAAAGCCGACGACCGGATTAAGGTGGTTTTCAGAGAACAGAACGGACATATTTCGCGGGCTTCCAATTCAGCACTCGAGTTGGCACGGGGCGAGTATTCGGTGCTCATGGATCATGATGATATTTTAAGAGAAGATTGCCTCTACGAAATGGCAAAAGCCATCAACCGTAAGGGGGGAGCCGATTTAATATATTCCGACGAGGATAAAGTAGACGAATGGGGCTTGCACTCTGACCCGCATTTCAAACCCGATTGGTGTCCCGATAATCTTTTGTCGAGGAATTACCTGGGTCATGTTTGTGCCTTTAAAACCGCACAGATTCGGGATGTCGGCGCATGGCGTGTGGGCTACGAAGGCAGTCAGGATTATGACCTCGTTTTACGATATACTGAGATTTACAATGAAGTGATTCATATTCCTGAAGTGCTCTACCATTGGCGCATTCACAGCGAAAGTGCAGCCTTAAGCGAGGCAGTGAAACCCTATGCTTATCGTGCTGCCCAAATGGCATTGTCGGAAGCAATGGCAAGAAGAGGAATGATTGCCACGGTCGATTTTCTCGATAGCTTCAGGGGCTATAGCATACGTTTTGAATTGCAAAATCCCAATGCAAAAGTTAGCATCATTATTCCTTCACGAAATAAAGCCGACTTGTTGAAAAAGTGTTTACGCTCAATCGAAAAGAAATCGACTTATAAGAACTTTGAAATTATTGTTATTGATAACAATAGCGATCAGAAAGATTTCTTCCAATTGATAAAACAGTATTCGCGCCATGCTGATCTTAATTTTAAATGCATACAAGACAAAGAAGAATTCAATTTCTCGCGACTAATTAATTTAGGAAGAAAACATGCTTCGGGCGAATACCTGATGTTGCTCAACAACGACACCGAAGTGATTTCTCCCGATTGGCTTGAAGCCATGCTCGAACATGTTCAGCGGAAAGAAATAGGCGTAACAGGGGCAAAGCTTTTATATGATAATGATACCATTCAACATGCCGGAGTAATTATAGGTTTGGGTGGTGCGGCCGGACACGTTTTGGTGGGCGAAGACCGCGATGGTCCCGGCTATTTTAATTATGTGAACATGCTAAACACCTATTCTGCCGTAACAGGAGCTTGCTTTATGGTGCGCACTGATGTTTTTGATGAGGTAGGTGGTTTCGACGAAAGCTTTGGCACCGAATATAATGATGTCGATTTCTGTTTGAAAGTAGTTGAAGCAGGCTATCGCAATCTATATGTCCCTCATTGCGAACTCTATCATTACGAATCTATGTCGCGTGGGCATCCACACAGCACTAGCGAATCGTATAAAAAGCACGTTAAAGAAGTTAATTTGTTTAGAAAGAAATGGAAGAAGTATGTGGAGAAAGACCCATGCTATAATCCAAATTTATCTTTAGGTGTACATAATTTTGGGTTGAAATAGGAATGAGGCGTCAGGAATTAGTATGAAAAGAAATTGTAAGAAAAATAATAATGATACAGAAGTTTGAAGATATTATTGCATGGCAAAAAGCGCAAGATTTGGCTGTGAAGGTTTATTCTTCATTTAAAGACTTAAGGGATTTTGGTTTTAAGGATCAAATTTTCAGAGCTGCAGTTTCGATTTCAAATAATATTGCTGAAGGGTTTGATAGAAGTAGTGATGCTGATTTCAAACGATTTTTATATATATCACAGGGTTCTTGCAGTGAAACTAAATCAATGCTTTATTTAGCTGAACGATTAAATTACTTAAAAAAGGAAGAGAAAGAAGTTTTAATTGAACAGATTAATGAAATTTCAAAAATTATTCATGGTCTAATAAAATCTATTTCCTAACGCCTAACCCCTAACGCCTAACCCCTAACGCCTGTCGCCTAACGCCTGTCGCCTAACCCCTAACGCCTAACGCCTGTCGCCTGTCGCCTAACCCCTAACGCCTAACGCCTGTCGCCTAACACCTAACCCCTATGATAACTAACATCCTATATTGTATTGATTATCCTCAGAGTTCGGATAATATTGTTGTTTCCGACAAAATCATGGGTTGGTTGGTTTGTTCTAATAAGATTATAAATATTTATTGTAATTATACTTTGAATTATGGTTTATTTCGCCCTGATGTTGAAGTGCATTTCAAAAACTTTCCCGATAGCGACAAATGTGGTTTTGCAATCGTTTCAGAAAACGAACTCATTTCCTTGAAGGAAGAACTCTCCCTTGAAATTGAAGTGGAAACACTTGGCGAAAAGTCAAAGAAAATTAACATTGCATTGGTATTAAATTCCCCGGGCATTCATGAAATTGAAATAGATGATCAGAAAGAATTATCTGATATATTTCACAAGCAAGTAGAGGAGAAGTTTGTCAAGACCTTGCAACAGCATCCCTGGCTGACGATACGAATGGACATCATTAATAAATGCAATTTGCGCTGCATTATGTGTCATTATAAGGAAAACGAAATCAATTCGCAGCCACTGAAACTGCTCACTGCCGACCAGTTGAAACATCAACTTCAGGATATTGCGCCTTATGTAAAGCACATTATGCTTTCGTGTGGTTTCGAGCCATTGATGTCGAAGCATTTTTCTGAAATCATCCTCATGTTGCGCCAGAATTATCCTCATCTCGAAATTGGTTTATGCACCAATGGCATGTTGCTCGACTCTAAAATCAGGAAAATTCTGATTGAAAATAATGTCACTCATATTATCTTTTCTTTTGATGGGGTAACAAAAAACACGCTTGAGAACATCAGAATTGGAGCCAATTACAATAAAATCATCAGCAATATTAAAGCCCTGCGCGATTTGAAACGCAAGCACAAACGGAATTTCCCATTAATGTTTATGGATTTTGTGCTTATGAAGTCAAATCTGCATGAAGCTCCGGCTTTTGTGAAGATGTGTTCCGATTTGGGATTCGAAATCATCGATTTCCGTCATTTAGTTGGGAATATATATTTTAAGGAGCACGACCAAATGCTGACCCTTGAGAAAGAAAGATATAATTATTACAGGCAATTGATTATCGATGAATCGAAGAAATACCCCATTGATGTGCGTTTGCCCGAAGCTTTCGAAACAGATGCCGGCTATACACCTGAAACTCTTGCCGATGTCGATTTGACTGACTTTAATGCAGTTGAAGCCGATGAGCAGACCCTTGAAGTGATTCCCACTCCAGATATTATGCTTTCGGGAGGCAAAGACTCTGATTTCTATTTCCTTTCGAATTTAAGTTGTCAGCGTCCGTTCAACGAAATTATGATTATCGACCAGGAAAAGATTTTGCCTTGTTCATACTACAACGATTCGATGGGGAAGATTGACGAGAATAACACTCTGCATTCGA
>JBAWXL010000258.1:0-6425 GCA_037144095.1 Bacteroidota bacterium | reverse complement strand
TATGAATGATATTGATGTTGTCCTCACCGGTATTAATGGAGATATCAGCAACGATGCTGTTTATTACGACACTTTTAAAATGTTTGATTATGATAATTTATCTTATTACAAACATCTTTGTGGCGAATACAACACTTCTTCTGCTTTTGCCACCTACATTGCCTCACTTGCCATAAAAAACAATATGCTTCCCTCCTACTTCAATCTGAAAGGAAAGCAAACAAATAAAGTGAAACGGGTGTTGCTCTATAATCATTTCTTTAATGTCAACCATTCATTAGTGTTATTAAATCAATGCTAAAGTTTCCTTATGCATTCTGGATAACTGTTTGGTGCTTTTTCATTTTAAATATCTTAAAATTCACTATCGATATCAGTTATTGGTGGTATGTGCTCTTATTCTCAACGTTTTTCAGCATGGTCTTTTGGGGAACATCCAGGGTGCACTCACAGTTTTTAATAAAAGCCTTTTGCCGTTATCCATCAGATAAAAAGCTTATAAGTCTAACCTTTGATGATGGTCCACATCCCATTAATACACCGAAAATATTAGACATATTGAAGGAAGCAAACCTAAAAGCTTGCTTTTTTGTTATAGGTAAAAACGCCTATCAATTCCCCGAAATCATAGGACGCATGGATGAAGATGGTCATCTTATAGGAAACCACAGTTTTTCGCACAGTAAGATATTCGATTTCTTCAGTGCAAAAAGAATGAAGGATGAATTATTGATGACCAATTCAACGATAAAGAAAATCACCGGTAAAGAAATGATGTATTTTCGTCCACCTTTTGGAGTAACAACCCTTTCGATGAGAAGTGCATTAAGGAAATTACCTTTTACTGTTATAGGTTGGTCGAATCGCTCGCTTGATACAGTGATTAAGGATGAAAATAAAATATATCAAAGAATAATTAGCTGTTTATCGAAACATAAAAATATTGTCTTGATGCATGATACGCAAGATTGTTCAGTTATTGTACTTGAAAAACTCATTGAATATCTGAAAGCAAATGAATATCAAGTAATTTTGCCTGATGATTATTTAAACACACCCTCACATGAATAAAACCATCTTCTCATTTTGTTTTCTTGTTTTGTTTAGTTTAACCACTTTTGTATCTGGACAAAAGAATACTGATAAATACAGCACCGTAAAAGATACCAATGCCCTCATTACTAAAATCAATTGTGCTACTACATCCATACAATCAACCGAAAGCGATTTTACCCAGGAAAAATACCTGAGCATTATGACGGATAAGGTGATTTCAAAGGGAAAACTCTATTATAAAGCCCCTAACCTGGTTCGTTGGGAATATACCCAGCCTTATGCATATATCATTGTGTTCAACAATGGAAAGATTTTCATTAAGGATGATAAAAAGGTGAAGAAATTTGATGCAAGTTCCAATAAGAACTTCAGCGAATTGAATGATAATCTTACGATGATTATTCAGGGGAAACTATTCAGTCAGCGAAAGGATTTTAATTATAAATATCAGGAAAGCGACAAGTATTATCTTGTAACATTGTTTCCCCAAGGAAAGAAATTGAAAGACCTTTTTAGCTCGATATTGGTGTATTTTAATAAAAACGACTTTTCTGTTTATGCTATCAAGCTGATGGAAGACAAAAAGGATTATACTCTTATCCGCTTTTCGAATCGTAAAAATAATGTTCAGCTGTCGAATGAAAAGTTTTCGATTAATTAGTCTTTTATTTTTGTTTGTTGGATGTAGCCACATCTTTTTGCCAAAAGAGAAGGTTGAACCTTTTGTGTATCATACGAAAGATTACAACATCTTCATTAAAGATACTTCTACCGTGATGTGTAAATTGGAAATGAAGTTCTTTTTCAAAAGATTTAACGGAATATTGTTCATGAAACGCTCCGCATTGAAGGATTATTACTTTGTTTGTACGACACAGTTTGGTTTAAAGATATTTGAATTTACGCTTAAGCAGGATAATTTTAGTGTTAAATACTGTATTCCTTCATTAAATAAACCACAATATATTGCGATGTTTGAGAATCAGTTTCGTTTGCTGTGCGGGGTTTTCAGAAAAGAGTATAGTTGCTATCCTGCGCCTGAAGCAAATATTTGTGTAGAAGATTATCGAAATGAAGATACTCTTTTTCGATACTTCTGGGTGCCAAATGATACGGTTGCGCATTTTATGGAGTTTAAAATTAAAGAACATACACGCATAGAGGGAAAGGTATTGTATTCGAAAGAGAAGAAAGTGGAAGGAATGTATTATAAACATAAAGGAAAAGGTTTGAAACTTTGGCTTAGGCCGATGGAAAACATGATAATAAACGAAAACGATTCACTGTAAAAACATAAGATGATGCTTAATAAGGATTTTTTTAAGATAATAGAATTCATTGATAATGATGATAATATAAATCAGTTTGCAGCGCGAATTGAATTGAATGCGGGACATGATATTTTCAAAGGTCATTTCCCGGGGGAGCCGATAGTGCCGGGAGTTTGTTTGTTGCAAATGGCAAAAGAAATTATTGAAGAACGATTGAAGGTGAAATTGCAGCTCATTAAGGCTCCGAATGTGAAATATCTTTCGATTGTGAACCCGGATGTGGACCCTATAATTGAATATCAGTTTCAAGTGAGCCGCGTTGAACAACAAGTAACAGCAGAAGTTTTGGCTAAAAACCATGAGGCGGTTTGTATTAAGATGAAAGTGGTTTATGTGGAGGTGACTTCCTGAGTTATGAGTTATGAATTATGAGTTATGAGTTTTGGGAGGGCTGTTTTGTAATAAATTATTATGTTATTAAATTGAAATTGGTTGTAATTATATGGATGTGATAAGGCATTGTAAAAATATTTCATGCGATAATATTTGAGTTGAATGGTCTTGTAATAGATTAGGAGGGTATTACAAACAAGTTGTTGGCAATTGTAAGTAAGTTATATGTGATTATAAACAATTGCCGAGCGATTGTAAGCAAATACCTAGCAAATGAAGGCAAACACCAAGCGATTGTAAGCAAATACCTAACGTTTGCAAACAAGTACCGAGCGATTGTAAGCAAATACTTAACGTTTGCAAACAAGTACCGAGCGATTGTAAGCAAATACCTAACGTTTGCAAACAAATACCCAGCGATTGCAAGCAAATACCTAACGTTTGCAAACAAATACCGAGCGATTGTAAACAAATACCGAGCGATTGTAGGCAAATACCGAGCGATTGTAAACCGATTACACGATTTTGTTATTGAAATGTTAACGTATATTTTTTGTCTGGATTGATGAATTTGAGCATTTTTTTTTGATTATTTTCCGCTGTTAGGATGGCTGTTATATAACGGAAATGTTTTTGGGTGGCTAGGTCTAAATCTTCGGTTGGGGTGTAGAGAGGTTCGTTGCGGAGGTGAGTGCATTTAGTTAAGGTGTGATGAAGACAGTGTGTGCCTTATTGGAAATGAGTAGCTGGGTTTCGAAGTTAATGAGCAATAAAGTTACTAGTATCTGGCTTTTGTATGTAATGGATTAGGGATTATTATTGAATTGGGAGTTGGATTTTTTAGAAAAATGGGACGAGTAAGTGTTTTTCGTTTGGATTGAAACTAAAACGGGTTTGAGATTTGGGGAGGATAGTTGTTTGGTGGTATAAAAACCGAACAGGTTTTGAAAACCTGGTAGGTTGAGCACATAAGAGGCTGTTTTAGCAGAGATTAATCAAAATTATTGGATGTTTGAAATGGAATTGGAAAATTTGTTTTGCCGTTACTATAAAAGTAAATGTTGAATGTAACTATAAAAACCTAACAGGTTTTGAAAACCTGGTAGGTTGAGCACATAAGAGGCTGTTTTAGGAGAGATTAATCAAAATTATTGGATGTTTGAAATGGAACTGGAAAATTTGTTTTGCTGTTACTTTAAAAGTAAATGATGAATGTAACGATAAAAACCTAACAGGTTTTGAAAATCTGGTAGGTTGAGCGAATTAAGATTAAATAGAAGAGAGATAATGGAAATATTTTTTTGGGAATAGCGGAATCGGAAATTCCACTTAGCAGCGGTTGGAATTCACAGGTGATTGCTATTTCCTGAAATTTATTTTCCCAAAATTCATTCATATCAAAATTTTATTTTCTAATTGCATAAATCAACTCATCGAGGAGCTCACTGTTTTTAATTACTGTCTTATGAAATCGTGCTTCAAGAACAAAGCCTGCCTTTTCTAGAACTTTATGAGAAGCTATATTGGTTTCAAATGGTTTGGCATAGATTCGGTTTATTGAAAATTTTTCAAATCCAAGTCTGACAATGTCTTTTATTGCATTGGTCATGATGCCTTTACCCCAATATTCCTGTGCAAGCCAATATCCAAGTTCGGCATTGTTTCGGGCGATGTCTTTTTGGGGATTGATACCGATTCCGCCGACTGCCTGACCATTGATTTCTATAGCTAAGTAAAGAATTGTTTGATCTTTTAAGGTGAAATCGATGAAAGATTTCCATTTTTCGATTGTGGTTGGAAATCCGTCGGACATAAACTTATTAATATTAGAATTATCAGCGTTTTGATGTAGGCTTTCTAAATCATCATATTTCCATGGGCGGAGTTTGTAGTTCATTTTTAAAATTTAGTTTTATTGAATTTTGTTGAATTTAGGGGCTTAGGTGATTAGTGAATGATAGGAAAATTGCATTTGATTGGAGGCGTTGGTTACCAGATTTTCGGAATCAGTCTTTGTGGAGTTTTTAGCATATAATCTTCGTATCCAACAAGTTCATTTTTTAGGGTTTTGTCTTCGAGGTAGGTTCTGATGAACAATAAAATGATGGCAATTGTGGTTGGAATTATGCTCCAAATTGAACCTGTGATGAGTGGCAAGGCTGCTAATGAAATTGTCATTCCGGCATATCCCGGATGGCGAACAATTTTATAGATGCCTGTGTAGCAAACGACGTGACCTCTTTCTGTTTGTATTCTGACTACGTTTGAAAAGTATTTATTTTGTTTTCTGGCTGTAAGAAAAATGAGTTGTCCGAAAATTGTGAGTGTGACTCCTAAGGCATATAAGCTCCAATGAAAATTTGGTGACCATTGGAAACGTCCGGAATCGAGTGCTGCAACTAGTAAGGTTATTAAGTATGTGAGTGCGGATAATCCTAAAATGATTTTGTCCCAAAGCTTTGCCCCCGCGCCAATTTTTGAACGTTCGGTCATTAGTTCTGAATCATTTCGGATGGATAGGAAGTTCATTAAGGCAGTGATAATGTTGGTGAGGAGAAAAATCCAGCCCTGGAAATAATTTGTTTTTCCGGCACAAATAAATAGAAATGTGGAAAAGATTAGTGAAGTGATTAATGTCTTAATTAATTGCTTTGCTTTCATATTTTGGTATGTTTACTTTTCAAATTGAAAATGAGCTTTATGAGTTAGGGTTGAGGAAATGTTTTTTATCTTTTGGTGATAGACTAAAAGAGCATTCAAAATTACAAATAATTCTTTTCATATTCATTTGAAGTGAATCCATTGTTGAAGTATCAATGTATATAATTATAGAATTATAAAATGATAGTGTTTGTTTGGGATTATTGGGACATTGGGGACGGGTGGGGACATTGGGATAACGGAGGAGCTGTTTGTTTTAAAATAAGTTGTGAGATTGATAATTGTAATTTATCTGATGTTTGGAGCGGAATTGATAATTCGGCTTTTGGGCATTGGATATTTTATCTGAAATTGATAGAAAGGGGGGGAAACGTTTATTCTGTTTTCATTTTTATAATTCTTATGGTTATGAGCTGTTTAGCGGAATGTGTTTTTGAATATAAAATCGGATTAGAATAAAATATGTATATTTGTGTGGTCAATCAATATCAACAGAAATGAAAAAAATAGTACTTTTATGGATGTTATTATCATCTATTCAATTATTTGCACAGGTGGATACCATCGTAATAAAACAGGTGGATATGCAAAAAGCGGAAAAAATTTATAATCAGGGTGTAGTTCAATTTGAGGCTAAACAATATGGTGCTGCAATTGATACTTTTTCGCAAGCCATTGCCTTGAAGCCTGATTTTGATAAAGCGTATTTTAACAGGGCTTTATCGAGGTTTGAAATTAAAGATTATCAGGGTGCTTTGAATGATTATGACAAAGTTATAGGATTGGTTGCGAAACCGGATAAGGCATGGTTTGGGAAAGCCAAAATTTTGTATCAGCAAGGAAAAATTGAGGATTGTATTTTAAGTTATTCGAAAGCTATTGAATATGCACCGGATAATTATTTGGCGTATTATTATCGTGGAGGGGTTTATTTTGAAAAAGGAAAATATGATACTGCTCTTGTTGATTTTAATAAAACAATTCAGCTGAAAAGTGATTATGCGCTTGCTTATAACGACAGAGGAAGTGCGTATAAGAAACTTG
>JBAWXL010000257.1:0-6457 GCA_037144095.1 Bacteroidota bacterium | reverse complement strand
ATATAGAATACGCAGAAGTGAAATTAATAGATACTTTAAAAAAAGATAAATTTTATTATTCGGAATTTTGGGTATCCCTTACTCGTTTTTGTTTAAATCCTGAGCCAGATGGTATAGATGGTATAGGTGCATATTTTTCAAAAGATACTCTAAAATATTCACATGAAGATACCTGTTTTGTTTTTAATGTTATTCCTCAAGTGCATAATCCAATTGGAAATATAATTGATGATACCACTAATTGGGTAAAGATATCAGGTATTTTCAAAGCAGAAGGGGGAGAGGATTATATAACAATTGGAAATTTTATAAGAGATGAAAACTTGCATATTTATGAACCTGCAAATTCAAATCATATTTCTTATTTCTTTATTGATGATGTATCGGTAGTAGAGTATGATAGTTTAATGCCTATGCCTGTGCCGGAGTTTCATTCTTTGACAGTATATCCTAATCCTGTTTTAAATGCTTTTTCAATAGAAATAAAAGGGAATTTAGTGCCTGTGGGGTTTGAGATTTTTAATACTATTGGGCAGTTGGTTTATAAAGATATTATGTTGGAGAAAACGAATGTAAATTCTGAGGGTTTTGCTCCGGGAGTGTACACTTTGCGATTTAATATGGGAGGGAGAATGGAGTATAGGAGGGTGGTGAAAAGCAATTGACACCTCGACTCCGCTCGGTGACCGGTTAGGCTCAGAGACCGGGTTGACTCGGTGACCGGTGGGGTAAATGAGTAGATTTATTATATCATCTATTAAAACTAAATACTTCCGATGTTAATGATGACATCGGAAGTATTTAGTTTTTATAAGAAATTAAAAGCTGAATTCAGCTAATTCTGCGTAATCTTGAATTCAGTTCGGCGGTTATTTGCCCTGCCTGCTTCGGTATCGTTTGTATCAATAGGTTTTGAGAAACCATAACCCGTATAGGTTAGACGATCGGCTTTGATGCCTGCATTGACAAGGTAATCATATACCGACTTTGCACGGCTTTTGGATAAGGCTACATTATGTTGTTCGTTGCCAATATTATCGGTGTGTCCGCTGATTTCAATTTTAATCTTGCTGTTCTTTTGGAGCAACTGCAGTAGCTTATCCATTTCAACCTTCGATTCTGATTTTAAATCAAATTTATCTGTATCGAAGAAGATGTTTTTCAGCACCACGGTTTCGCCGGTTTGAATGGGTTTGAGCGGAATGTCTTTCAGATAGGGTTTGAGATTGCTGTGCACACCGCTTAGCATGAAGTTTTCGGAATAGAACAAATATCCATCGAGCGAAACATTCAGTGCATAGTTTCTATCGCTGGGCAAACTCACCAGAAAGCTGCCATTCTCGGCATCGGAAGTAGACTCGATGGTGGTTTCCTTTTTGCTTAAATCAATCAGTTCGAACTTGGCGGCAAGGGGTTTTTTAGTGATTTCATCATAAACAATTCCTTTTAAATAGGTAGCCGTTTGCGGACGGGCTTCGTCGTACAATTCGAAATAATACAAATCGTATTTGCCAACACCCCCTAATTTGTTGGATGAGAAATAGGCATAATTCCCGGTATTGTTTACCATCATATTGATTTCGTCTGCGCTGCTGTTAATGGGATAGCCGAGGTTTTTGGGTTTTCCCCATACTCCGTTAGTATCTTTACGAGAAACAAAAATGTCGTATTTTCCAAAGCCTGGATGTCCATCGGAAGCAAAATAAAGGGTTTTATTATCAGAATGGATAAAAGGCGACATTTCGTTGCCCTCGGTATTTATGGAATCGCCCAAATTCTCAGGGGGACTAAACCCATTGGGACCCAAAGTGGTTTGCCAGATATCCATTCCGCCTTTACCACCTGCCCGGGCACTTGCAAAATATAGTGTTTTACCATCGGAGGTGAGGGATGGTTGCGAATCCCATTTTGTGCTATTGACAATTGGACCTAAGTTTACAGGTGTCGACCAGATGTTTCCTACCCGTTTCGAATAATAAATGTCGCAACTTCCAAATCCATCTTCGCGATTGCAGGCAGTGAAATAAATATATTTCCCATCAGATGAAATGCATTGTGCGCCTTCGTTTCCATGAGAGTTTAAAGGGGGAGGCAACACCTTTGCCTTCGACCAAACGCCATTAATTCGCTGACTGATATAAAAGTCTTCTTCTTCGGTGCCGGCTCCCAGTGTCATCCTGTCGCGGGGGCGGCGCACGGTAATGATTAAGGTGTTTTCATCAGCCGTGAGTGCAGGTAGGTACTCATCATTAGGCGAATTTACACTATCGCCCATGTTGATAGGATTAAAAGGAACCGGATGTTTCATGGCTTCGATGGCAAACTCACAATTCTTAATCTTTTTGGCAATGGGTTCCGTTTTGGCTCTGGAAACTTTCGGATGATTGAGGTATGCCTCGAAATGTTCTTTGGCTTCTTTGTATTTTCCGGCATTGTATTCGGCACTTGCTGCCAGATAATAGGCAATGGAATGGGTGTCGCCCCCCGATTTGATAGCTTCATTGTATGAGTCGATGGCATCATCAGAGTTTTTTAAATCAAGATAAACATCTCCCAACAAGAGCCATGCCTGAGTGAAATTAGGATCGGCTCTCACTGCTTTTTGAAGTTCAGCCGCAGCTTCTTCATAGTTCTTGTTATTAAGATAAGTGGTTGCTTTGTTATACGCTTTCTCCGCTGCTTTTGATTTGGTTTCAATATCATTTTGAGCAAAAGCAGGAAGATGCAAGCTCAGCAGCATAGTTGCTATTAGTGTATAAAACCATAAAGTCAGATTTGTTTTCATGCTTAAGGGATGTTAATGTATTTATGTGCTTGTAACGAAAGTTTCCATTGATTGTTTTCGATAATATAGGAAACGAGTATAGGGGTGATTTCATTGCGTTTGCTCCATTCGGGTTGCAAAAGAATTTCGCACTGAGGGCTCACTTTCTTTGCTTCCGATTCTGCCCAAACTATGTCGGTGGGGGAAGTGATGATTACCTTCAACTCATTTGCTTTAGAATAGATTTCGGAATGAGGGGGTGCGTTCTTTTTAGGTGAAAGACAAATCCATTCCCATTCTCCGCTTAGTTTCTCTGAACCTGATGTCTCAAGAAATCTATTCACCTTGATGTCTTTTAGTTTTTGGCATAAATAATCCATTGGATATAATAAAGGCTCCCCCCCTGTGACCAAAACTGTTTGCATTCCGCTTTCCTTAATCCTGCCTATAACATCATCTGTTTGAACCAAAGGATGCAGGCTTGCATCCCACGACTCCTTAACATCACACCAATAGCAGCCAACATCGCAGCCGCCAACACGAAGGAAGTATGCCGCTGTTCCGGTTTTGATGCCTTCGCCCTGCAAGCTGACAAATTCTTCCATCACAGGAAGCAGCTTGCCACTGCTAAATTGCTCTTCTTGCTGCTTCATAATTGGGTGCTTCAATGTGGGTTATTGTTATGTCTAATCCTTGTTTGTCTTTCAGCATGGCAAAGGTCTTTTCAGCGCTATAAACTGAGCGATGTTGCCCGCCTGTGCAACCAAAAGAAACCATCAAGTGGGTGAAACCTCTTTCAATATAAGCATTCACTGATTGTTCGATTAATTGAAACGAATTTCTGATAAAAGTGTTCACTTCGGGATAGGCTTCCAAATATTGAACCACTTCAAGGTCTTTGCCGTATAAATGCTTATATTCTTCCAGCCTGCCGGGGTTTGGCAAAGCCCTGCAATCGAACACAAAGCCGCCTCCATTTCCTGATGTATCAGCAGGTATTCCTTTTTTATAGGAAAAACTATTGATGGTGAGATGAAGTTTAGGCTTAACATCACTAATTTGCTGAAGTTTTTCTGATTCTTTTAATTTCTCAAGAATATTTTTCAGATATGGAATGTTCTCAGGAAGTAAATTATGGTCGAGAAGATGCTGAAGATTTCGTAAAGCATAGGGAATACTTTGCAGAAAATGGGTCTTATTCTCATAATATCCCCTGAAACCATAGGCTCCCAGCGCCTGCATGATTCTTATCAATACAAAACCATAATAATGTGAAGTGAATTGAGCTTTATCAAAGGTAATATGTGTTTCTAATTTAGAAATATAATATTCGAGAAGTTCCTTACGAATAGCTTGGGGTATATCTGCTTTGGCATCGTAAAGAAGCGAGGCTAAATCGTATTGCAAAGCTCCTTTTCTTCCTCCCTGATAGTCGATAAAAACGATGTTATCGTCATGAAGCATGATGTTTCTCGATTGAAAATCGCGGTAAAGGAAATAATTGGTATCGGATTGCAATAAGAAATTAGTGAACTCCTCAAAATCGTTTTCCAATAACTGTTCATCGAATGAAATACGGGCAAGTTTCAGAAAATAATATTTGAAATAATTCAAATCCCACATCATCGATTGTTTGTCGAAAACTCCACGGGGATAGCATAAACTAAAATCCAATCCTTTTGCCCCCTCAATTTGAAAAGCAGGCAAATAATCCAACACTTTTTTGTATAAATTCATGAGTTCATCCGAAAAACCATGTGTTTTACGATGTGTTTGAAGGAAAGAAAACAGGGTCGTATCGCCCAAATCGTTCAATAAATAATATTTTTCGTCCTCACTCACGCAAAATATCTCAGGAACGGGAATATTTAGTGATGAAAAATGTCGGGTGAAACCAATAAATGCTTTGTTTTCTTTTACATCGCTATTGTATGTTCCAATGCAAGTTGTGCCGTTGGAATGTATGCGAAAGTATTGCCTGTAGGAGCCTGAAGTAGGCAATGCGTCTATGTTTAGCACCTCTTTGTTGAAGTGTTTTTGATAGAGTTGAACCAATATATCTTTAATCTGTTTATTCAAGTGAAAAAGTATTTTTAAACAAAAGTAAAGATTTTATCGGTTTTGCTTTGCTTATTGCAACAAAAAAGTAATTTTGTCTGAGAAATATTATTCAACAAGTAACAATATACGCAATGGAAAACAATTCAACAGTAGACATTTTAAAGACTGCAATCTTAATGGAAAAGCGCGGAAAAGCTTTTTATGAAAAGGTTGCCGAGCAGACTTCCGATCCCGATATCAAGAACATTTTCAACATCATGGCACAGGAAGAGCTCACCCATGTGCATCAATTATCGATGCAATTTGCTCATTATCAAAAAAACAATTCTTTTCAGAAACCTGAAGAGTTTATGGCGAAAGGCGAAGATGCCATTGCCAATATGATTTTGAATGATGAGATTAAAAACAAGATTTCCGCTGCCAGTTTCGAGGCTGCTGCTATTTCGGCTGCCATTGATATGGAAACCAAAGCTATCGAAGTTTACAGCAAACAAGCTGAAATTACTACCGATGCTAATGAAAAAGCAATGTATATCTGGTTGGCTGACTTCGAAAGAGGTCATCATAAGATGTTGAATGAACTGAATAAGGAATTAACCGAAAAGATTTGGTTCGACAACGATTTCTGGCCTTTCTAAACCGGAAGTTATTTTAAAATCTATACTTTGTGAAACTTTGAGATTCTTTGTGGAATAGCTATACACAGAGTTACACAAAGAAGGCACAAAGTTACACAAAGATTATTTTAAAGAAAAAGCCCCTGTAGCATATGCTAAAGGGGCTTTTGATTAAGGGAAATACTGCTATTTACAGTTTTGCAATAATAGCATCTGCTATTTCAATGCTTGATGCAGCACCGTTGTGAATCACATCGGGTGTGCCTTTCAACTTCATCATATCATAGGCTTTCACTTTGCCTTCTTCTATAACCATAGCAACGGCTTTTCTGATTTTATCAGCCATAGCAAATTCGCCCAAATGCTCGAGCATCATCACAGCTGAAAGTACCATAGCACAAGGATTTACAATAGAAACAGGATAATCAGCATACTTAGGCGCTGAACCATGTGTAGGTTCAAAAACAGCCACTTCAGGGCCAATATTGGCACTGCAAGCAAATCCCAAACCTCCAACTAAACCGGCAAATCCATCCGAAACGATGTCGCCAAACATATTTCCGGCAACAATCACATTATAATTTTCGGGGTTTTTGGTCAACCACATCATCATGGCATCAATATTAACATCTTCAACCCAAATATTAGGATATTCGGCTTTTGACATTTCCTGGGCAATTTTCAACATCATACCCGAAGTTTCGCGAATTACATTGGGTTTTTCGCAAACGGTAATCTTGCTGAATCCACGCAATTTGGCATATTCAAATGCAGCTTTAACAATGCGGGTGGTGTATTTGCGGGTGAAAATACGGGTGGAAACCGCTAAATCGGGTTTAGGACACCATGCAAAGTTTTCTTTAAATTTAGGATGGGTCATCAGGGCATCATACACCTGATCGCTGGGGTTAGTCCATTCAACACCACCATATAATCCTTCAGTATTCTGACGGAAGATCATGGTGTCGATGATGGGCTCATCTATTGAGTTACCGGCACCCCTGCGGATAAAATT
>JBAWXL010000256.1:0-6508 GCA_037144095.1 Bacteroidota bacterium | reverse complement strand
TAAACTGCTCTATGGTATCGAAAACACCTGCAAAAAAGCTATCAATACTCATTCCCAGATGGCTAACACCATCTTCAACAGCCTGTTCAAAAGCACCTTTAATAGAATATTCAAAACCAGCCCTGTTAAGTAAGAGAGGAGCCAAAACTTCAATTAAGTACTGATCCATATCCTCTAAGCGTGTCATTTTTTCGGGAACCTTAGGCAATGTTGTAGCAGCCCATGCTTCGAAATCCGACAATCGGCTACCTAAAGATGCGTGATTATGCAAATCGCTCTTTGGAAAGGTTTTAATTAGCTCAATATTGCCTTTTAATAAGGCTTCACTAAATTTATTCATCATATTAGGGTAGTTAAAAGAATCAAGACCCAATTTTCAAATTCAAAATTCAAAGGAGAGCATTTTAACTTTCAAATGTATTTCTTTGAATTTGGGATTTGGAACTTGAAATTTGCGTCTTAAACAATGCCTCTTTGTTTTTTCAAATCAGTGAAAGCATTGTTCAGTTGTTGGAACTTTTCTTTAGCAGCATTTTGAACATCCTCACCCAAATGCCCAACTTTGTCGGGGTGATATTTCACAGCCATTCTTCGGTAAGCTTTTTTTATCTCATCATCAGTAGCATCGGGTGTGATTTCAAGTATTTTATAGGCATTATCGATATCGGGAACAAACATGGCTTTTATAGAAGTAAAATCTGCCAGACGAATTCCCAATAAGTTGGCAATGGATTGAATAAGGTCGAGTTCGCTTTTATGATATTGATTATCTGCCGCAGATAGCCCAAAGAGATAATGCAGCAATTGCAAACGAGAAGAGTATTCCATGAATTGTTTAATCTGAAGACAAACATCATTGATAGGGATGTCTTGTTTAAGAATTTCCCTCAACAACTTCATCTTTTCAGCAGCCTGAGCTTCGCCAAAGCTTTGTACAAAAAAGCGTTTCACGAAATCGAGCTCCGATTTCATCACCTTTCCATCTGCTTTCATAATTGCCGCCGAAAGCACCAGCAAACTCACCGAAAAGTCGCCTGATGTGGTTGCTATACTTTGCGAGGTGGTTACGGTGGCTCCGTCTAACATTGAGCCAAATACAAATCCGAGAATGCCACCAATGGGACCACCAAATGCCCAGCCTAAGCTTCCTCCAATCCATTTTGCAAAACCTGCCATAAATTTTGTTCTGTTTTATTTTTAATACTGTTTGTTAAAATCAAGTTTACAAACTCAAAACCCTTTGATATAATAGCCTCTCTCTCATTGAATTTGGAATTTAAGATTTGGGTCTTAGCTAAGTCTATTGAATGTTTTCAGACAGAGCTAAGCCGTATTCTTCATGCATTTTAATGTCCATATTTTCTAACTGATCCAAAACCGGATTATAAATTTCGGGTAATACCGGACGATATACTCCTTTCAAAAGGATTTTGCCTTCAAGTATCATTTCGGCAGCTATTGCAGCCGGAAGTGCCACTGTGCGTGCAATGGAAGTATCTGTTGCAGGAGAACCAAAATCGAGCATACTCGAATGTATTACTTCCGAAGTTCCATCAGGGTATTCAGCTAAGAATGTATGACGCATAACAATCATATCACGTTCATTCATACCTAAAGGCATTTTCGAAATCATGGCATCAGAAGTAACTTCGAAAGTTGTATCCATTGCACGTTTCATTGGAGTATTATCAAATAAACCCAACCATTCTAAAGAATGTAAAGCAGTATCCTCTTTGCTTAGATTTAAAAAGGCCGCAGTTTTCTCAATTATATTATCAGACGAATTAGCACCAATTTGTTTAGCCATTAAATCAGCATACGTCATACCTGTCATATCAAAGCTGTCATTTGAAATGAGTTTAAGCTGTTTCAACAAATCAATTGTTTCGCACCATCCCTTGAATCGGAATGTTCCCCTGAAAATAGTTTCAACCTCTTTAATCCCGTAGACATCAATATACGAAATGGAATCACGATTAGGGTAAAATTCCAGTTCGCCCACCTCAGGGAAATTCAATTTGCGAGGATTCTTAAATAAATCCTGAGTTGGAATTTCAACTATTTCTTTTTTATGCAAATAACATGCATCATTATTCCCAGCCAGTACTACTCCTTTAGGGCTCCACGAAAACTTATACTTCAAAGGATTATTGGCACATTCGGGAGCAGGTAAAGCACCACATAATGACCAGAATTCTTTAACTTTACCACCTTTGGCATGAATATTATCTATAATACGCATAGCCGACATGTGGTCGATGCCAGGGTCTAAACCAATTTCGTTGAGAATAATAATGTTTGCCTTTTTAGCATCCTCATCCAAAGCCTGCATTTCTGGTTTAACATAAGAAGTAGTTACCATATTTTTCTTATATTTCAACGCATGTTCGGCAATAGTAACATGGAACACATAAGGCAACAAACTCACTACAAGATCGTGGTTCATTACCATTTGATCGAGGGTTTGCAAGTCGTCTACCGACCAATTAATGTTTGTTCCGTTAGGATGTCCACCTAACATAGTTTCACCTCTTTCGGGCGTGTTGGAAGCAATAGTGAGTTGATAGCCTTTGCTCAGCAGATACTGAACCATTGGGTTAGCTACTAATCCGGCTCCTAGAATAAGTACTTTTTTCATTTTTAAAGTTTATATTTTAAAGTAATTGAATTTGCAAAAATAGAATGTATAATGATAGGATGTAAAATGATTTAAGAATAAGGATTAAAGAAATTAGAGGTGTGCTTCTAAAGCATCGACAAAGGGCTGAAGATATTCAAACTCAGGGGTAAGTTCTCCGTTATGCAAAATCAATCCTTTTTTAATGGCTCGTGGTAAATCTAATTCAAGAAAAGGAAGCGAGAAATCTGTCGTAAGAATTGGTTTTACAAAATTTACCAAAACATCTCCGAAACCATTTGATGCATCGCGGGGCAATTCGGCAGGAAGAATATCCACCGACATCACCATTATCCCCTCCCCTTTCGCACCCATTGTAATATCTTCTGTCTCTGGATTATAAACAAAAACCGGATCCCCAATTTCAGTTGCTTTCATAGTGCATTCCATTGAACCTTCGATGTCGCAACTGATATCGCCTATTACCATTAATTTAGGTTGACCTTCAGCATAGGCTTTCTTTAAATATTCCTTGGTAATTAGTCGTGGATAACGATTATCCCAATACACACAATTTATCAGCATAGACAGATGAGAAATATATTGTTCGAATTTGCTGCGATACAGTTCAGGATGATGATAATATTCCTGCAAATCAAATGCCTCACCATCAATCCGCTCAAACATGTCTTCTTCTTTGAAAATCACTTTATACACTATATTGTCTGGTGTATTCTTTCGGGTTTTCAATGTCAGAAGTTTTTCGGGTGAGATTTCTTTAACCGGTAACAAACCACAAATCTCTTGCGCCCCCTGCGATACGTTTCCATAGCCTGTAAAAGCAATTACGAATGGACGAAGTTCATGTGGTATTCCCTCTTCGGCAATCATCTGCCCCACTGCTGAAATATCTTCGCGTGCTTCTTTCAACGAATGATATTGATAAGCTTGTTTGATTTTTAATAATTTCGATTCAAAACCAAAGTACTTCAAACGCATTCCCCAAGCCCAAAAAGAATTGATCATACCAGCCAAGCCTGCATATCTTCCGAAAAATATTAATCGTTTAGCCTGTTCATCAATAATCTTTTCATATTCTATTAAATTGCAGCCCAATTCCATCATGCGTTTGAGCATGGGCATATTATAGGATTGTCCTTTAATTACATGTGAAAAGAAAACATACGTTTTCCCTGCCTCAAAAAAACTCTCAGGCATTTCTTTCACACCTAAAATCACTGAACATTTTACGAGATTATCTACTATTTCTGCTCCTGCGTCAATGTATTCCTGATCTGTAAAAATTCTTTTTGTTGAATGCTGAACTGCAACATCCAACTTATGATGTTGCGTCAAAAATTTAACATGTTTAGGCGTTAGTGGCGCACGACGTTCCATCAGATATTTATCTTCGTGGCGGATACCCAGATAATTGCTCATAAATTTAGTTTAAAATAAGGCTGCAAACTTAGTTATTTAAGCAATGTTACGCAAACAAATTCTTACATTACGATGGATAGTGGAATCAAATTCAAAATTACAACTCAGAAATTTCAATACAAAAGATTTTAATGTCACTTATTTTCCTTTTTAAACTTGAGTTTTGGAACCGAAGACAATGTTTTTCTGTTGCAAAAGATGTAAATTTAAAATAATTCAACGAAAAAGCTTTGAAATAAAATATCTTTTTTAATTTTACAGCAAAAAAAAAATATGATTTCAGCATGTGGTCTTGTATGCGACGAATGTCGTTTTTTCGAAAAAGAATGTAGTGGATGTTTCAAAATTAAAGGTCAAACCTTTTGGGCAAAAGAAATGATGCCTGATAAAACCTGCCCTTTGTTTAATTGTGCAGTAAACACTCATGAATATAATCATTGTGGCAATTGTGCCGAACTTCCCTGCAATATGTTCAAAGAGTTCAAGGACCCTGATTCTTCAGAAGAAGAACATCAGGAATATTTGATTAAGAGGGTTGAACTATTGAAAAGTCAGTTATAATTTAGTTTCTTAAGCTCTATTTTAGCTGTTGAAGTAATATTATAAAGCGAAAAAGGTCAACCTTATTCAGGCATTGACACTTATAACTCATCACCAGCTATCCCAATGAATATTGTCGGATTTATATTTATCTTTGGGTTTATCTTCCCCTGTAGGTTTCCCAATAGGGATAACGCAAAGAGGTATAATATTTTTAGGTAACTTAAAAAACTTTGAGACGAAATTTATCTTATCATCATCAGGATAAACTGCAGTAAATACAGCCCCTAATCCTAATGATTCAGCTGCCAATAAGATGTTCTCAGAGGCAGCCATGCAATCCATTTTCCACAATTCGGCGCTTTTCCCTTCTAAGGCTTTGCTTAAATCGCCACAGACAATGATTGCAGCACCGGCTTTCATTAACATTTTTGTATAAGGTAACCCAACTGCAAGAGAGTCCAGTCGATCTCGTTTATTAATAACCATAAATGCCCAGGGCTGTTTGTTAACTGCCGACGGAGCTGCCATTGCGGCTTTAAGTAATATCTCCACTTGCTCTTTTGAAACTGCATCACCAGTGAAATGCCTTACGCTTTTTCTGTTGTGAATGGTTTTAATTGTTTCATTTGGATATTGTTCTGCCTGGCTATAAATAGCCTGTAAATTAATTATGCAGAAACAAAAAATGGCTACGAATCGAATTGTTGTTTTCATCTTTTTATTTGTTTAGTGAATAATTCTAATTACAAAGAAACAAAAAAAGAAAACACATCACATTAAAAAACAAATTTATTTTTCAAGTATTTTAAGATACAATCTAAGACCCTTATTAATACTGGCAATGACCAACTTATAGAAAAGTAAATTTTACTTACTAAAATAAACCTTCAATCGATAAATAACGCTCTCCTGTGTCATAATTGAAAGTTAAAATTCTTGCTCCTTCCGTAAGATCAATTAGCTTTTTGTTTATAGCAGCAAGCGATGCTCCTGTTGAAATTCCTGCAAGAATACCTTCTTCTTTTGCTAATCGCTTGACAAAACTATACGATTCGTCTTTCCCAACAGTAATGATTCCATCAAATAATTTAGTATTCAAAATGGAAGGAATAAAACCTGCTCCAATTCCCTGCAAGGGATGAGGCCCTGCATTGCCCCCACTTAAAACAGGAGATAATTCAGGTTCCACAGCAAATATTTTAACATCAGGAAACTTCTCTTTTAAAACGCTTCCAACTCCGGTAATATGACCACCTGTTCCAACTCCAGTAATTAAAACATCTATTCCATCAGGAAAAGCTTTGATAATTTCTTGTGCTGTAGTTTTTTTATGAATCTCCACATTTGCCTGATTATCAAACTGCGAAGGCATCCATGAATCAGAAGTTTCTGCGACTAATTCCTTCGCTTTTTCGATGGCACCTTTCATTCCTTTTTCTCTGGGTGTTAGTACAAAAGAAGCACCATAGATAGACATCAATTTTCTCCTTTCCACACTCATCGATTCAGGCATTACCAGAATAAGCTTATAGCCTTTTACAGCACAAACCAATGCAAGTCCAACACCGGTATTTCCACTTGTAGGTTCAATTATTACACTATTATTAGTAAGTATACACTTTCTTTCAGCGTCTTCTATCATTGCAAGGGCAATCCTGTCTTTTATACTATTCCCCGGATTGGAGCGTTCAAGTTTCATCCAAACGTCATATTTGCTTCCGAATAGATGGTTTATTTTAACATGTGGCGTGTTGCCTATGCCTTCCAGAATATTATTGTATTTCATATGATTTGATTTTTAGATTATAAAATTAGCAGGCTCGTTTTTTAAGCCTTTTTCTTTAACTATTGTTTCTCTTTTTTGATAGACTATTGAGCAAGGCGGTATGCTTCGGGTTAGCCATACAT
>JBAWXL010000255.1:0-6565 GCA_037144095.1 Bacteroidota bacterium | reverse complement strand
TCGATGGAACCATTAACACAATCGATGGAACCATTAACACAATCGATGGAACCATTAATACAATCGATGGAACCATTAATACAATCGATGGAACCATTAACACAATCGATGGAACCATTAATACAATCGATGGTTCCATTAACACAATCGATGGTTCCATCGTTTTAATTATGGTCTTGCGAAAAATATCACCCACTTGGAATTGAAGCTTTTATAAAATTAGGCTGAAGGGGGTTAGGCTGAAGGCTGAAGGTTTTTGGTCTCCCACTCTGCGGTTCTTTGCGTGTTCTTTGCGCTTCTCTGCGGTTAAATTTAGGCTGAAGGGGGTTAGGCTGAAGTTTTTGGGATTCCCACTCCGCGGTTCTTTGCGCTTCTCTGCGGTTAAATTTAGGCTGAAGGCTGAAGGGGGTTAGGCTGAAGGTTCTGCACTAAAAAACCTTATTAGCACATTACTATAAGCTATTAAGGTTTATACAAATAGGTACAGGATTTTTACTAAGGTAATAAGGTTTAAAAGCAAAGGGGATTATCATCAATTTGCATTTTAAATCCACTGCAGTTTTTACATAAAAGGCAATAGAAAAGCCACATATTCAGTAAATCAAAAGAAAGATAAATCAGGGCAGGGTTTTGACTATTATTTAGTCTTGGGCGAGTCAATTTTTTGTTCCGAAATTAATTTATCCTCATGATAAACATTGAGTTTAATTTTGTTTCCTTTAGGGTCGAATTCAGTTTCTTCGCCCTCTTTCAATTGGTTTACATAAGGGGTTTCCTTAATTAAGCGACCTAAGACATTATAGGTTTTCAGTGTTCCGCTTCCCCGGCTAAAGTTTGCTTCACCAATCTGAATTCCACTCTCTTCGAAATACGACCATTTCCCATCCCATTTTCCCTGCTTAAAACCTCCTGTTATTTTGGGAGAACCATCATCGAAGCTAGAGACATATTTGCCCTCTTGTATGCCATTTACATAATTTTCTTCAGATATTTTGATTCCCTTCTCATTAAAACTAACGGCACTTCCTTCCAACTTTCCATCCACATAATTTTCGGTACGCTGGGGGACTTCATTAAAGAACCACCTCATGAGTGTGCCATTCAATACATCATTCGAATAGTTTGCCTGAAGCTGCTTGTTGCCGTTTTCCCAATACCAGGTGGCGGTGCCATTCATTTTGTCGCCTTTATAGGGTATTTCATATTTGGTAGCGCCATTGCTCCAGTATTCGACTTTGGTTTTGTTGCAGGAAATGCTGATGATGGCGAGGAAAATGAGTAAGATATAAAGCTGTTTTTTCATTTGTAAAAGGGAATTGAAATGGGATTCAAAATTAATAGAAATAAACGATAGTATGTGGATTTTAGTGAAAATGATTGATTTTTATAGATTTCTGAAGAGGTGAAATTTCCTATCTGAAGCATTTGGGTGTCTATTAAAACCTAACAGGTTTTGAAAACCTGGTAGGTTATGGTTCGCATACGGATTAATACATTAAAAAAAATCCCGCCTCTAGAGCGGGATTTCCAAAACAAAAACCATGTAACTGAATTAATCTGGAAGTGTTGTAAGTGTTACGAGTGATGGCAGTTAATTTGTTTGTGGTAACTGAGTTAATCAGGCAGTGTTGTGAGTGTTACGAGTTAGTGAGTTAATTTAATTGTTGTGTAACAGAGTTCATCAGGCCAGTGTTGTCAGTGTTACGAGTTAAGTGAGTTAATTAATTTGTTGTGTAACAGAATTCATCGGGCAAGTGCTGCGAGTGTTACGAGTTAGTGAGTTAGTAATATGCTTTGCAACTGATGTCATAAAGGGAAGTGATTGAGTGTTGCGAGAGTTTATTTATATTCTTTAATGATGTCTTTAACCATGTCGGGAGCTACTCTTCCGTATACTTTTTCGCCCACCATCACGACGGGAGCCAGTCCACAAGCACCCACACAACGCAGGCAACTAAGTGAAAACTTACCATCGTCGGAGGTTTGTCCGACCGTTATTTTGAGTTCGCGTTTGAATTCGTCCAATACTTTTTCGCCACCTCTGACATAACAGGCAGTGCCCATACAAATAGAAATTGGGAATTCGCCTTTGGGTATCATGCTGAAGAACGAATAGAAGGTGACAACTCCATAAACATGTGCTGTGGAGACGTTTAGTTCGCGTGCAATGACTTCCTGCACCTCGGCAGGAAGATATCCAAATGTGCTTTGGGTTTTATGAAGTACATTGATCAGTTCGCCTCCTTCGTTGTTGAACGACTTGCAAATGTCTTTTATCTGTAGGATTTTATCGTTTGATAATTTAATATTAATCATAAACTTGATTTAAATTATTGTAACTACTCTTGAATAAATACTTCCTGACTTTTGTCGAAATAGTGGGTATGAAGCAGATGATGCGACTTTTCGCCACAAGGTGTGCCCAAGAATTCTTCATAAAGTTTAATAATGTCAGGATTTTCGTGTGATTTGCGAATGGGTTTACCGGTATCTTCTGCATAAATAGCAGCCGCTCTTTTTCTGAGCACTTCGCTATCTCCATGATGATAAGGCTGACCACCACCCCCAATACAACCTCCCGGGCAAGCCATAATTTCAATTGCATGAAACTTGGATTTTCCGGCTCTTACATCTTCTAACAACTTGCGTGCATTGCCCAAACCATGAGCGATGCCAATATTGATGGGCAAACCATTGAAATCGATGGTTGCTTCGCGAATGCCTTCCATTCCTCTCAATTCTTTGAATTCTACTTTATCGAGTTTTAATCCGGTTTGAAGTTCGTAGGCAGTGCGGCAAGCAGCTTCAATTACTCCACCTGTATTGGCGAAAATAACGCTGGCTCCTGTTGACTCGCCTAAAGGATGATCAAAATCTTCTTCAGGTAAGTCAGCAAAATCGATATTGGCTTGTTTGATAAATTGAGCCAATTCGCGGGTTGACAATGAAAAATCGACATCAGGATTTCCGTCCACTTTAAATTCATCGCGCTGACACTCATATTTCTTTGCAAGGCATGGCATGATGGAAACCACCACCATATCTTTTCTATTCACTCCAATCTTATCTGCAAAATAAGACTTCGCAATGGCACCAAACATTTGTTGGGGTGATTTTGCTGTGGAAGGGATGTCTAACATATCGGCAAAGTTATGTTCAAAGAAATTGACCCAACCCGGACAGCAGGAAGTCAGTATAGGTAATTTCACAGATGTATCACCACTTAGATGTCGACCCAGGCGACCTAAAAGTTCGGTTCCTTCTTCCATAATGGTAAGGTCGGCAGCGAAATCAGTATCGAAAACATATTTAAAACCCAATCTACGTAAAGCAGCAGCCATTTTGCCAGTAACACTTGAGCCCGGTTTCATTCCGAATTCTTCGCCTAAAGCGGCACGGACAGCAGGGGCTGTTTGCACGATAACCGTTTTTGTTGGATCGGCTAAGGCACTTATAATGTTTCGTGTATGATCAACTTCGGTGAGTGCACCCGTAGGGCAAACCGAAACACATTGACCACAATAGGTGCAAGGAGATTTCTCAAGGTTCATTTCGAAAGCGGGGGCCACCACTGAGTTGAACCCACGGTTCACAGCGGAAAGTGCTCCAACCGTCTGCACATCGTTGCACATCATTTCGCAGCGACGACACATGATGCATTTGTCGACATCGCGTATGATTGAAGGGGAGGTATCTTTACGATAAGTTGACTTTTCGCCTTGATATGGGATTTCACGAATGCCAAATTTATGCGCCATATCCTGTAATTCACAATTACCTGATTTTGCACAAATCAGACAATCATAGGGATGGTCAGAAATCATAAGTTCGACCACGGTGCGACGTGCATTGAGTACTCTGATGTTGTGTGTATCAACAACCATTCCTTCGCTAACTTCGGTAGCACAAGCAGGGGCAAGATTTTTACGACCTTCAATTTGAACCACACAAACACGACATCCGCCGGGTTTGTTTTCAATCTTCATATCGCCCAATTCAAAATAGCAAAGCGTAGGGATATCAATTCCAACTTTTCTTGCTGCTTTTAAAACCGTTGTTCCTTTTTCTACTTCAACGATTTTATTATCTATTGTTAATTTAATCAATTCCATAATTTTTTATTTAATGCTAATTGCGTTAAACTTACATTTTTCGACACATGCTCCACATTTAATGCAAATATCCTGATTGATTAAATGAGGCAATTTTCGTTCACCACTGATGGCATTAACCGGACAATTTCGGGCACAAGCCGTACATCCAACACATTGTTCAGCATCAATAATATATTGCATCAAAGCTTTACATTGGTTCGAACGACATTTCTTGTGAGTAATATGTTCTACATATTCTTCACGAAAATTATCAAGAGTAGAGAGCACAGGATTAGGTGAAGTTTGACCTAAACCGCAAAGAGAAGCATCCTTGATGACGTAGCTTAAGTTTTTCAACTTATCTAAATCGATCATTGTGCCTTTTCCCTGGGTAATAGTATCTAAAATTTCATAGAGGCGTTTATTTCCAATCCGGCAAGGAGTGCATTTTCCACAAGATTCCTCCACTGTAAAGTCTAAGTAGAATTTAGCAACAGAAACCATGCAATCGTCTTCGTCCATTACAATCATTCCACCGGAGCCCATCATTGAACCTGCGGCAATTAAATTGTCGTAATCAATCGGAGTATCGAGATGATGTTCGGTCAGACATCCACCTGAAGGACCGCCTGTTTGAACAGCTTTAAATTTCTTTCCATCTTTTATGCCTCCGCCAATTTCATAAATAATTTCGCGTAAAGTGATGCCCATGGGCACCTCAATTAAACCTACATTATTTATTTTGCCAGCCAAGGCAAATACTTTAGTTCCTTTAGATTTTTCGGAACCAATGGCAGAAAACCAATCAGCGCCTTTATTAATAATAACCGGAATGCTTGCAAATGTTTCGACATTATTGACATTAGTGGGTTTTCCTAAATAACCTGAAACTGATGGGAATGGAGGTTTAAAAGTGGGTTCTCCACGCATCCCTTCCATCGAATGAATCAAAGCTGTTTCTTCGCCACAAACGAAAGCCCCGGCTCCGTAGCGTAATTCGATATCAAAACTAAAACCTTTCCCCAAAATATTATCCCCTAAAAAGCCGCATTCTCTGGCTTGATCAATTGCAATTTTCAAACGGGTAATTGCCAATGGGTATTCGGCTCTGATGTAAACCAAGCCTTTTGAGGCACCAATAGAATAACCACAAATTGCCATTGCCTCAATCACTGAATGAGGATCACCTTCTAAGATGGAACGATCCATAAAAGCACCAGGGTCACCTTCATCGGCATTACAAACAACATATTTTTGATCAGATACAGATTTACTACTAATTTCCCATTTTAAACCCGTTGGGAAACCTCCACCTCCTCTACCCCTTAAACCCGATTTTTTAATTATATCAATTGTTTGTTGTGCGTCCATTTGAGTCAGCACTTTGGCGAGGGCTAAATATCCGTCATTTTCTATATAATCATTAATGTTTTCTGGATCAATATTACCGCAGTTTCGTAATGCGATTCTGATTTGTTTTTTGCTGATAGACTTTCCATTTTTAGCAGTAGCTTGATTATCTTCTTTCGAGGTTAACAGTTCCAAACGATTAATCTTTTTTCCGGATATGATATGCTCTTCAACGATAGCACGGGCATCTTCAGCGTTAACTCCTTTATAAAATGTATTATCGGGAAGAATTTGAACAATAGGACCTATTTCACAGTAGCCAAAACAAGCTGTCATAATAACCTGAACTTCTTGGTCCAAACCTTTTTCGGCAAGCACTTCTCTTAAATTCTTTATTAAAGCCTGGTTTTGCGATGGGTTGCAAGTTGAACCCCCACAAACAAGTATATGCTTTTTAAATTTCGCCATAATGATTTCTCACTTAATTATTATTTTTCAATGGTTTCGTAGTTAATAGGAATAATCCCATCAATCAGTTCGTTATTCTTGATGTATCTTTCGATTATTTCATTTGCTTTTTTTGTGTCAACATAACCGAAAACAAGAGGGTTTTGATTGGGCATACACACTTCAACTGTTGGTTCAGCATAGCAATATCCCATACATCCGGTTTGAGTAACATGAGCATCAATATTTCTTTTCCCAAGTTCTTCAATAAAATAATCCATGACAACCTTTGCGCCGGAAGCGATGCCACAAGTTGCCATAGCTACTTTAATTTTCACATTTGAATCCAAAGATGTAGCTGTGCTATTCGTCTTTAGCTCACCTTGCAATTTCTGCAGCTCTTCAATTGAATTTATCTTTTTCATAGTAATTTGCTTCATTTATAGATTTCCATTTAAGCGCTGCAAAATTATACAATAAAACAAATAAAAAAACTGTTTGTGATTTATTTAACATTGTTATTATATTAACAGATTTAAGCCTTAAACTCTGATATTGAATTTTATAAAGTAAAAAAAAGGATAACATGAGTCATCCTTTTTTTTTTACACAAATATTATTTCGCGTGTATTAAGGTAATAACAGTATAAAATATTTTTCATATCTTTGGAGCA
>JBAWXL010000254.1:0-6630 GCA_037144095.1 Bacteroidota bacterium | reverse complement strand
GATTTTCTGGATGATCCAGCAATTACAGTTAGCGGAAGTCCGGGCGGTGGTCCTTATTCTGCAACCATCACTTGTCCGGCTAATACTCCAACCGGCTTAAAACGAATGAGAATCAGGATTCATTATAACAATGAAACCACTTCGCCTTGTGGAATTAATGTGTATGGTGAGGTTGAAGACTATTCCGTAAATGTATTGCCCTTATGCACTCCCCCTTCGGCTCCTATAGTTGGTACCATTACTCAGCCTACTTGCATCTTAGCAACAGGTAGTGTTCAATTGAATGGCTTGCCTTCAAGCGGAAGCTGGACATTAACCATGTCCCCGGGAGCAGTAACAACCACGGGTACGGGAGTGACAACTTCCATCAGCGGACTTTCTTCAGGAACCTATTCTTTTACCGTAACCAACTCTGCAAGCTGCACTTCTTTGGCTTCAGCAAATGCGGTTATCAATACACAACCGGCTACGCCTGCTGCCCCAACTGGTGCTTCTGCTCAGGCCATCTGTTCTATCATTTCTCCAACAATAGCAAGTCTTACTGCAACAGGTACTGCAATTCAATGGTATGCTGCTGCAAGTGGTGGAAGTGCATTGGCTGCCAATATAGCTTTGATAAGCGGGAATCATTATTATGCAAGTCAAACTGTTGGGAATTGCGAAAGCACCTCAAGGCTCGATGTAACTGTTACTCTTACAGCAGCTCCTTCAGCACCAACCGGCGATACAAGCCAAACTTTTTGCAATGGAGCTACTATTGCTAATTTAATTGTAAGCGGTAGTAATATAAAATGGTATGATGCTTCTATTGGAGGAAATCTACTTTTATCAACTACGCTTTTGGTTAACGGAACTACTTATTATGCAAGTCAAACCACAAATGGTTGCGAAAGCCAAAGCAGATTTGGAGTTACGGTTATTAGTCAGTCTACTATAATAACTATTACAAGACCCATTTCGAGCATCACTTTCACCGGTGCTACTTTAAATGGAGAACTTGCCTCTGCTTGTGCAAACACCTCTGTTTTGCGGGGCTTTGTTTATGCCGCTCATTCCAATCCCAGCCTATCAGATTTATTAAGTACAAAAGTAAGTTCTGGGACAGGATTAGGGGTGTATTCTTCAACGCTTTCTTCTTTGGCTTCTAATGTTTATTATTGGGAAAGAGCTTATGCAATTAACGGAAGTGATACAACTTATGGAGCCATCTATTCTTTCCAAACCAGCATCTGGCCTTTCTTCAATCTTGAACTCAGAAACGATGTTCAGGTTTCGCCTACTGAATATCAATTCGATGTTTATATTACCCATACCGGTAATTATACCACTCCTGTTAATTTTGAAATGTCAGGATTTCAATTGGGAATTTACATAAATGATGCTATCAGAAATGGCGGGGTTTTTACAGACTCTATTGTTCCGGGTTCAAATTCAGGATTAAGCATTTATCAACAAATTATTACGCCCTCAATCTCTAATTCTACTCCTAATAAATGCTTTAAAATCATTGGGCAAATTTCCCAATCGGGACAAGGAACCATCATTTCGCACACAGGAACAAAGCTAATGCGCCTCAGACTTATCAATAGTGTTCCTTTTGCGCAGGCCAAACCAAATCTGGTTTTTACGGCTTACGACGGTGCTGGTTTTAATTATGCCACCAAAATCAATGCCCGCATCAACGCAGTTTCAACCAATATCTCGGGTCCAACAGGAGGAATTTATAACCAAACCAATATCACTTCTTCTTTAAATAATCCAACTCTTAACATTTTAACACAATATAATTTGTCTGGTGGTGGTGTCATTTGTGGGAATGGTGCGACCGTTTCGGTTAGTCTGAGTGGTTCTCAAAGTTGGTTGAACTATCAATTGCTGAAAGATGGCGTAAGCTATGGCCCTATAGTTGCCGGAACCGGAAATCCAATTTCCTGGAATTTAACTGTTCCAGGAACCTACACCTGCCGCAGTGGAATAAACAACATGAACGGAAGTGCTACTGTAACCATAAGCAACCCTTCTGCTCCCTCAGGCAATGCAATCCAATCTTTTAGTTATGCTGCCACTGTAGCAAATCTGGTCGTTACGGGGAGCAATATCAAATGGTATAATGCTCCAACAGGAGGCAATTTGTTATTGCCAACGATTTCCTTAGTTAACGGAACTACCTATTATGCAAGCCAAACGCTGGCCGGTTGCGAAAGCAATAACAGATTTGGGGTTACCGTTAGTATGTTTAAAACGGTAAATCTGCATCTTTTCCTCGAAGGTTTGTTTGATCACAACAGCAACAACAGTATGGTGGAAGCTCAGGAAATGGACTGGGGCATGGGTATTGTATTTGCGAAATATGGAGCCGGTATTGCCGATAGAATTCAGGTTGAACTCTTCTCCGGAAACCCTCCTTTCACCTCTCCTGTGGTCAGCATTAGCGGCATCGACCTTTCTACAACTGGTCTTGCTTCATTTCAAATTTCACCCAGCTGGAATGGCAATTATTATATCCGTGTAATCTCGCGCAATCACCTCGAAGTTTGGTCGGCTAACGCCATTTCATTCAGCGCTCCTATTGTCGATTACAATTTCATCAGCAGTGCCATAAACGCTTATCAGGCTCCGGGTGGCAACGACCCACAAGCGCAAATGAACAGTGGGGTTTATGCTTTCTATTTGGGCGACTTAGACCAAAGTCTCAGTGTTGATTTTGACGATTTTAACATCTTCGAACCCTATCTGAACGATGGAATTTATGGTTTCACTATTGCCGACTTTAATGGAAACGGATTAGTCGATTTCGATGACTTTAACTTATTCGAACCCAGGCTTAACGAAGGCCCTTTTTCGCAATATCCGGGGATGCCGTAATCGTATTACAGCTCTTAGGCTGAAGGGAAAAGAGGCAAGCCCCAAGCCCCAAATTTCAAATTCAAAGGGAAAAGGCTGGGATAAAAGTGTAATAAAGAGTTTTAGGTACTTCTATCTATTTCATCATCCCGGGATACTGTGTAAAAGGTCCCATGTTTAACCTCGGCTCAAAGAGATTGAAATCATCGAAATCGCACAGGCCGTTGCCGTTGAAATCGGCTATGGTGAAACCGTATGTACCATCTGTTAAATAGGGTTCAAATAGATTAAAGTCGTCGAAATCGACACTGAGACTATGGTCTAAATCGCCAAGATAAAAAGCATATACACCTGTTACAACTTGTGCTTGTGGATCGTTGCCACCGGGGGCTTGATAGGCACTTAATGAATTTGAAGTAAAATCATACACTACTGGATTTGTATTAAAAGGAACAGCAATTGCCGACCAAACTTCTAAGTGATTTCGTGTAATAAGCCTGATATAATAGTTACCAGTCCAACTGGGGGAAATCTGAAATGTAGCCAAGCCTGAAGTGGATAAATCAATGCCACTGATATTGACAATTGGGGAAGTAAATGGAGGTGTTCCTTCGTAGAGCTCGACATGAATTCTATCAGCTATGCCGCTTCCATATTTTGGGAAGCTTATTCCTGAAGCCCAATCAATATCTTTTGCTTCAAGCATACTATTTCCGGTGTTGTAATCAAATAATCCTTCTAAAAATAGATGAAGGTTTATATTCTTAATAATATTTAGGCTGACTGTGACACCCAATCTATTTTGACTTTCACATCCGCTAAGGGTTTGGCTTGCATAGTAAGTATTTCCATTAATTAAAAGATCTGATGATTGAAGTAGATTTCCAGCAGAAGGTGCATCATACCATTTTATTGAAGAACCTGTAACAACTAAATCAGCAATACTTGCCTGCGTATTAAATGATTGAATTGCATTTCCAATAGGAGCATTTGGAGGATTATTATTAATTGTCATTGAAGAAGTCGCTCCATCACCATAAACATTATGACCTTTCACGCTGATGGTCCCTGATATAAAAGTGGGAGAAAAATGTAACCATATATTATTTGTATTGCTCACTCCGATAATACCTGTTGGCAACGTCCAAATGTAGGATGTTGCATTAAGAATAGGCGAAACCATATATAAAATACTGTCTGAAGTTTGACAAACTGAAGCTTGACCATTAATTTGACTAGCTGCACTTGGTGGAATCTTAATCGTTAATGTATCATACTGTGTGAGGCTCCAATGATTTTGATTGTCTTTGGCTCTAACATACAATTTATGCAAGCCATTTGATAAACCTGAAAGATTTGCAATAATATCGCTCGTAATATCAGCACTATCGGCTGTGGCAACAGCTATTGCATTACCAAAACCAGGATCTGTATCGAAAAAATACTCAAGCTGATTTATGTGTACCATATTTATAATAGGGGGACTTATTTTATAAAAAGGCATTACATGCGTCATACTCCATTTATTATGGTTGTCTTTTGCTCTAACATAAATGGTGTGAAAGCCCTGATTTACATTTTGTAGTGGAACAATAAAATCAGTTAGGGTAGAATCTGTTAAAGTGGTGCTCACTTGGGAACCATTACCAAAGCCCGGATCTGTATCAATAAAATACTCTAATTGATTGACAGAAGCTGTGGTAGTAATATAAGTAGGCATTTTATAGAAAGGCATATTATGTGTATGACTCCATTTATTTTGATCATCTTTTACTCTGACATAGATGGTGTGAAATCCAGCCGAAACTGAAGTTAAAGGAACATTAAAATACATATCAAGTGAGTCTGCTATTGAGGTTGTTAGCTGAAAACCATTTCCAATACCAGGATCGGTATCAATAAAATATTCAATTATTGTAATGTTGGGTTGAATAATTGTGGTTATTAATATTGTTTCTAAAGTGATAGCTTCATTCTTAAAAGCAGTAGTGGCTCCCGCTAAAGCTATATAGCATAATGCTATAAGTGAAAATATTAGTTTTTTCATCTCTTTAATAATTAAGAGAATTTAGTATTAATGAGCCTTGGCCTTTACATGCATATTTAATCCAGTGCTGTTGTTTCCCATTCCTGATGTAGTCATTACATAAACTGAAGGAATACCTGGCATACCTGATAATACATAAGGTTCATCACCACCAAAAATTCCACAATCTGTTCCGCCAATACCAGCGCCTATTGCTGGAGATCCAACCTTTAGCTGCCATTGTCCATCTGAAGTGCCAGTGCCAACATATACAGTAGACATATTTACATTTAATTGATTGCCATTCCCAACAGGTAGTTGACTGTAATCGCATATATTATGTGAAAAAGTATTATTATTAATATTATAGAAAGACAAATTCTGAATAATATTATTTGTATAAATGCAATTATTTGATTTATTACAACAATAATATCCGTAAAGATTATTATTTGAAATTAATGCAATGCAACTATCACCTAAATTTAGTGGATAATAACTACCTCTCACAACATTATTTTTTATTATATTATTATTGCTCTTAGTATTAGTTAAAATACATCCAGTTATATAATTTTGCTTAATTATTGTATTACTCTGCGAAAAATTGATACTACTAGACGGAAAATAATTTCTTACAATTGAAATATTCTGACAATAAATTTGAATATCGTTATTAAATGTAAGTCCTGAAATATAACTACCTTCACTTCCAATATTAACATATACATAATTAACAATTGAGGCATAATATGGATATTTTTGGGTATTTAAGTTTTGATCTAAAAAATATCCCGCTCCAATAATTATAAGTGGTTTATTTAAAGTAATATTACCATAACTTGAGAGTGAACCTTCTATATAAATAGTATCACCTGCACTTGCAGCAGCATAAGCAGCAGCCCAATTATTAAAATCGGCGCTTATACCCGGATTGTTGTTCAAACGCCATACTTTGGCATTTGCATTCATTGCCATTAAGGCAATCATTAGAAAGAAGAATAGTTTTTTCATTGTTTTTGTTTTTTGGTTTATAAGTTGTTTTGTTTTTAAAGTGTAAAGGTAAATATTTTATTTCAAAGAATATGTTTTTTCAAGATAAAAAATGATTTTTTCTTCTGTTTTCATTTGTGGGAAAGGAACATAAATGGGGCTTTAGGGAAAATATTTTCATTTTTATTTGAAGTTTATATTCAGCTTAAGATCAAGTGCTGTAGGTTGTTTAGGTGTTTTTGAAAAATTTATTTTTTGTCAATATATTAAAATAGATTTGGTATTATTGATATTTATATTATTTTTGCGCCATACAGATAATATTTAAAATCGAAATGTTGATTATTTGCCTTGTCATAAGTTTTGCTTTCTTTTTCTCATTGGAGATTGGATTTGCTGTGGGCGGATGGAGAGGATTTTTGGGGGACGTTGGGGACCGGGGGGACGATAGGGGCTATGACAGATTGAGTGACCGACAAGGTGGACATTTCGACAGGCTCAGTGAGCGGATTGGTGTGCACTTCGACTGGCTCAGTGACCGGATTAACAGGCTCAGTGACCGGGGTGCTAATTATTTTGTTTTTGGTAGGGGTGACTATGGTTTTGGGGCAAATGTCGATGATCGGGTTATTTGTGACGACGACCGAAGGTTTTGCGCTATCGACAATCGAAAACATGACGACGACCGAAGGTTTTGTGCTATCGACAATCAAAAACATGACGACGACCGAAGGTTTTGTGCTATCGACAATCAAAAACATGACGAC
>JBAWXL010000253.1:0-6654 GCA_037144095.1 Bacteroidota bacterium | reverse complement strand
GTACAGTAAGAAATAGTATATTTAAAATTACGCAATTACAATGAAAAAATCAGTTGCAATCTTGTTTGAAAAGTTGAAAAGTTTGAGAAATACGAACTTAATCAGTAAACTTTCATTCTTTGCTTTGGGAATCAGTTCAACAATTTGGTTTTTGGTACGTGTTATACCAAAGCCCTCTCGTGCATCTTATCCATGTATGCAAGCTTCAGCACCCATAATGTCGGCATTTGTGCTGTATTTGCTCACATTTTTTGGTGGCATAGTTGCATGGATGAAAGCTAAAACCTTTATTAAAAACAAGAAATACGGATATGCTGCGGTTTTCAGTTTTATTGTGTTGGTTTGTGTGGCAGTTTTTACGTTTCAAAATTCGGATAAACTTTATTCTCAGGTAGTTGGAGTTGTAAATCCTCCCAAAATGATGGTGGGTAAAAATGCACCGATTGGCGTAGGAAAAGGGATTTTTCCCGGAAGAGTGGTATGGGTGCATAAACCCGGAGTTGCTATATGGGATGAGCAAACCGGAAGTTGGTTCGAAGAACGTTGGAATTCACAATCTAAAGCCAATGAAATGATTAAGGAAGCAATTACAAACCTCACTGCCGAAAAATCAGAAAAAAAAGCATGGATTAAACTTTTTACTCATTTCAATAAAACCAATAAAAGAGGTAGTGGAGGCTACAAACAAACCGAAAAAGTTGCAATAAAAATCAATCAGAACAATACAAGTTCGCACGATGACAGTCCGAATATCAATGCCTCACCACAATTGGTTTATGCTTTGATTCAAAGTCTTGTAACTGATGCCGGTGTTCCTCAGAAAAATATTACCGTGTTTGATGCCAGTAGGTTTATAACCAATTTCATGTTTAATAAATGTCATGCCGATTTCCCCGAAGTAATTTTTGTTGATAATATTGGTGGTGATGGTCGAGTAAAATCGACCTACGATAAAAATGTAATCACCTATTCAAAAGATAATGGGGTTTTAGCTCGTGGCATTGCAACTTGTGCAACTCAGGCAGACTACTTAATTAACATGGCTTTGCTGAAAGGTCATATCGGACAAGGTGTAACGTTGTGTGCCAAAAACTGGTATGGTGCAACAGATATTGAATCTAACTGGAAGAAAAATGCACACAACAATTTTGATCAGAACAGAGACGGAACAAGTCGGTATATGACTTTCGTCGATTTTATGGGTCACAAAGATTTTGGTGGAAAAACGATGCTGTATCTCATTGATGGGTTATATGGCTCAAAAGCGGTTGGTGGAGTTCCAAAGCCAAAATGGAACATGAAACCTTTTAATGGCAACTGGCCATGTAGCTTGTTGGCTTCGCAAGATCCGGTGGCAATTGATGCTGTTGGAATAGATTTTATTGCAGCCGAATGGCCAGATGTAATTCATATTGATTATTCTGACTCCTATTTAGTGGAAGCTGCAAAAGCTGACAATTCTCCTTCCGGTGCGGTTTATGATCCTGAAGGAGATGGAACGAAATTGAAAAGTCTGGGGGTGTTGGAACATTGGAACAACGGTGTTCAAAAACAATACAGTAAAAATTTAGGATTAAAATCAGGAATTGAATTAATTGCTATTGAAAATTAAAACTCTTTTAAATATATAAAAATGAAACATCGTCTTTTTTATGTCACACTGTTTCTTTTAACAGGATTACTTACATTTTCTTTAATGGCCCAAAATCAAATCAATTTTCCTAAAATTGGCAAACTGAAAACGCTCTCTTCCAACGAAATTAAATCGTCAATGTGGTCAATTGGGGGTGAAGTTCAGGACAGAGATTATACAGATTATCAGGCCTATAAATCATATTTGGGACCATTAGGTGCTAAACGAATTCGTTTGCAGGCCGGTTGGGCGAAATGCGAGAAAACAAAAGGAGTTTATGATTTTACATGGTTAGATACTGTCATCAATGACGTTATTGCTCAGGGAATTTCACCTTGGGTCGAATGTTCGTACGGCAATCCGATTTATGAAGGCGGTGGACAAAAAGTATTAGCCGGTGGAATTCCAACTTCGGAGGAAGCCCTGAAAGCGTGGGATAATTGGGTGAATGCATTGGTAACGAGATACAAAGACCGTGTAAAGGAATGGGAAATATGGAACGAACCGGATATCAGCAAAAAAATGACTGCAGACGAATTTGCCGTTTTTCATGTCAGAACCTGCACAGTTATAAAAAAAGTTCAACCTGATTCCAGAATTGTTGCATTGGGAATAAACCGTCCTGATTTTACCCATTATGTACTTGCCGTTGTAAATGCCCTCAAAGCTGAGAATAAACTCAATTACTTAGATATAATTGCTTATCACGGATATTATCCAATTCCTGAAGGTGTTTACCCCGACGTGAAACGGTTGCGGGGAGTTCTTGATAGTTGTAAAGCAGGAATTGATTTATGGCAGGGCGAAAATGGCGCTCCAAGCACACCAAAAGGACAATCTGTTGGTGCTTTGACATCTGATGACTGGTCGGAGATTACACAGGCAAAATGGGTTCTCCGCCGAATGATGGGCGATTTAAGTCACGATTTGGATGTTTGCAATATCTTCACAATAGCCGACTATTATTATGCAAGTGGTGACCACATGGTTGGGTATAACTCCAAAGGCTTACTCAAAGCCGATTCGCTAAAACGTATTTTGAGACCAAAGCCTTCCTATTTTGCCTATCAGCATGTTGCTACAATTTTTTCTGAAAAAATAGTTCGGATTAAATCAGCACAAATTACCACCAATGATTCAACACTTTCTGTATTTGCGTTTAACAAAGAGAACCTGAGTGGAAGTGCTATTATATTCCATTTTCCAAAGAATAAACCAATTGATAATTTCACGGCTAAAATGAGATCATTTTCGGTTACCAATATAAAAATGAAAAATCCTGTATTGATTGATTTATACTCTGGAAAAATTCATCAACTCCCCAAAGAAAATTATGTTCTGGAAAGAAATGGAGTCCGTTTCAAAAATATACCGGTAGTTGATTATCCAATAGTAATAGCGGATAAAGAGTGGATTAAAGTCACAAAATAATCTGTAATTGTCAGAGTTTTATTATTTCTAATCTTTTATACGGTATTTGTTCAATGCATTGACGTCCAATTAGTTTTTAAAACTAATTGGACGTTTTTCTTTTAAAAATGTTCTAAAATATCATATCAGGAAAAAACATGTCCAGATTTTGAATAATATCTCTCAGTATATATTAGATAAGTTGATTTTTTAAAAATGCTATTTTTTTTGGAATTCAACTTACGATTACCTTAAATTAAAACTTAAAAAGCACAACAATGGATCAAAATGTTATCATCGGATTAGGCTATGCAGTCATAGCAGGCGTTTTTGCAGGTTCTTTCTCATTACCAATGAAATTTACCAACGGTTGGAAGTGGCAACAAAACTGGATGGTTTATACCGTGTGGTCAACACTGCTGATGCCAATAATTTTTGCAGCTTTCACAGTTCCACACTTAGGAGAAATTTATCAGCAAGCAGATTTAATGGCTTGCGGAAAAGTGGTATTGCTCGGTATGGCCTGGGGCGTTGGCTCGGTTTGTTTTGGGCTGGGGTTAGAATATCTGGGTGTTGCGCTGGGTATGTCTATTATGCTTGGGCTAATTATTTCTATCGGCACTTTAATTCCCATCGTGCTTTACCACCCCGAAGAACTGACTTCAGCAAAAGGTATCAAAATTATTATTGCGTCCTTAATTCTGACCATTGGCGTTATTGTGAATGCACTTGCGGGTGCCATGCGCGATAAAAAAAACAACATTCAAAAAGAGAATAAAACAAAAAGTAGTTCCCGCTTTAAAACCGGATTAATCATTGCCGTACTTGCAGGAATTCTTGGTAACATGTCGAATATCGCCTTTATCAGTGGCAGTCCCATCAAAGATTTAGCTGTCAAAGCCGGTGCTAGTTCTGCTTTTGCAGGCAATGCCGTTTGGCCTCTTGTTCTGTTTGGAGGTTTTCTTATCAATTTTGCCTATTGCGCTTACCTCATTACGAAAAACAAAGAATGGAGTCTTTTTGCAACCAAAAAACGCTGGTATTGGGTTTTGTTAGCCATATCGGGTATCGTTTGGTTTTTCTGCATGATGTTCTTTGGAATGTCGTCCGATAAATTAGGAAAACTGGGTGCTTCCATCGGTTGGGCATCGTTCCAGTCACTTGCCATTATAACAGGTAATCTGGTGGGAGTTTTCACCGGAGAATGGAAAAATTCAGGGTTAAAACCTATCCTTATAAATGTAAGCGGCATTGTCATTTTAATGATCGGCATTTATGTCATCGCATTTTTATAGTAACTTAATAACATTCAATGTATAAGCGAATTACAATTTCGGCATCGTTAGCGTGTGCCAATTTCAGAAACCTCGAAAAAGATATCCGGCTTCTCGAAGAAAGTGGTGTGGAATACATTCATGTGGATGTAATGGACGGTCTGTTTGTGCCTAATTTTTGCCTGGATTTATCCATTGTAGAAATTGTGAAAAGCATGACCGATATTCCCGTAGAATGTCATTTGATGATACAAAATCCTGAACGGTACATCGACAAATTAGCCAGCTATAAGCCGGAATATATTTCCATTCATTACGAGGCAACGAATCATGCTCAACGGGCTTTAAATCAAATTAAAAGTCATAATATCAAAGCCGGAATTGCATTAGTTCCTGCCACGCCGCTAAGTTGTCTGGATTATATTATTGACGATATTGATATGCTGGTTATAATGACCGTAAATCCGGGGTTTGCTGGTCAGAAAATAATTCCGGCTACCATCGGGAAAATTCGGGATGCCAATGATTTGTTTCACAAATACAATAGAAATAATATTGAAATTCAGGTAGATGGCAATGTTAGTTTTGCTAATATACCGGCTATGCTGGATGCTGGTGCTACCATGTTGGTAGGGGGTACTTCCAGTCTTTTTAGCAAGGATTATAGCATATCCGAAGCAGTCACAGAAATTCGCAAATTAATAAAACATGATATAATCGTATGATAGCCATCGGATCAGATCACGCAGCTTTTGAATTTAAAGAGGAACTAAAAAATTACCTTATCGAAAAAGGGTATGAAATTCGGGATTTTGGAACACATTCAACCGAACGAATTGATTATTGCGATTTTGGATTTAAGGTAGGCGAAGAGGTCGCAAACGGAAATTGTGAAAGAGGAATTATTTTCTGTGGTACCGGAGTTGGAATTTCTATTAGTGCCAATAAAGTAAAGGGAATCAGGGCAATAGTTTGCAGCGAACCTTACTCAGCCAAACTATCTAGAGAACATAATGACACCAATATTCTGTCGTTAGGAGCAAGAGTTGTCGGAATTGAACTGGCAAAAATGATTATTGATATATGGCTGACAACCGAATTTGAAGGCGGACGCCATGCCGATAGAATAAAAAAAATAGCAGATTACGAAAACAACCAGAAATAAATATAAAACCATGACAAATAGCAAATTAAATCTTGGAGTTGACGTAGGAGGAACTTTCGTAAAACTTGGAATTATTGACGAAAATGGCAAAATCGTAGCCCGACATAAAATAAAAACACAAACCGAATCCGGTAGTGAAACTGTTATTCAATCGATTATTGAAGCTGTTGAATTATTATTGAAAGATTCGGGAGTTTCTGTTTCTGAGATAAACGCTATTGGCATGGGCTTCCCAGGCACTACCGACCTTGAGGCAGGTGTTGTTTTACATGCACCCAATATATTTTGGAAAAATGTAGATGTCGTTTCTCCGATAAAAAAACATTTTCAACTTCCTGTTTATATTGGTCAGGATAGCCGAGCTGCTGCCTGGGCTGAATATCTGATCGGGGTTGGTAAAGGCTTTAACTATATCTCCAGCATTACACTTGGAACCGGAATTGGTTGCGGATTAGTTCTTAACGGAAAAATTTATCACGGTGGATTGAATACAGCCGGTGAATTTGGTCATCAAATTATTGAAGCGGACGGAATTCGTTGTAATTGTGGCGGTATTGGTTGTCTGGAATCTTATATTGGTGGACCGGCAGTATTGAAAGCCGGTCTTGAAATTGAGAATATTGAAATGCTGACAGGTAAGCCAAAAGAGGAAATTGCCGTAATGGATATTTTTGATCTGGCAAAAAAAGGAAATGCTCAGGCACTTGAAATCACCAATTCGTATGTAAAACGCCTGGGGATTGGAATGGTAAATCTTATCAACCTGACCAGTCTGGAATTAATCAGTATCAGCGGTGGGATAAGCAATGCACCGGACGAATTATTATTCAACCCACTAACAAAATTCGTCAAAGAACGTGCTTATTCGCTTGCTGCCGGAAAGGTAAAAGTGATTAAATCAACCTTAGGCGATGATGCACCCTTGATTGGTGCTGCCATGTTGTATTTAAGCTAATCATAATACCAAAAAATCATTCAATGAAATTCCAATATTCTCAAAAAATTACTACAAGGATTTTCAAAAGAAGATATGAATTTGAAGTTCAAAACACTCAAATTACTTGAAATTGCTGAGAATCATTATTGTTTTTCCAATTTGTTAAACTTTAAATTTAAATATCATGAAAAAACTTACGCTTTTAGTGGCACTATTGTGCAGTATTTCGGCTTTT
>JBAWXL010000252.1:0-6655 GCA_037144095.1 Bacteroidota bacterium | reverse complement strand
TACGCCCATCGCTCTGGCAATGTCGCCATATTTCTCTACACAGGACGAAGCATTGTATTTCATCACGATGGGTAACAGTAAAGCATTTGCAACCCCGTGAGGTACATCAAAATACGCTCCCAGCGGATGTGCCATGCCATGAACCAGTCCCAAACCAACGTTCGAGAAACCCATGCCGGCAATATATTGTGCCATGGCCATTCCATCACGCGCTTCGATATCAGCTGGATTTTCAACGGCTCTCGGTAAATATTTGGCAATCATTTCGATGGCTTTCAATTCAAACATATCCGACATCTCCCAGGCTCCTTTTGTGATATAACCTTCAATGGCGTGCGTCAAGGCATCCATGCCAGTAGCAGCAGTAAGTCCCTTAGGCATGCTTACCATCAATTCCGGATCGACAATTGACAGGATTGCAATATCATTCGGATCGACACATACCATCTTTTTTATATTTTCTTCGTCGGTAATCACGTAGTTAATAGTTACTTCGGCGGCTGTTCCGGCCGTTGTAGGCAAAGCAATAACCGGGATAGATTTGTTTTTGGTGTCAGCAACGCCTTCCAAAGAAACCACATCGGCAAATTCGGGATTAGCGGCAATAATTCCAATTGCTTTCGCTGCATCGATAGATGAACCTCCACCAATCGCTACAATTACATCGGCTTTTGAAGAGGCAAATTCCTCACAGCCTAATTTAACCTGTTTAACGGTTGGGTTTTGTTTCAGGTCTGAAAAAACTACATACGAAATTTCTGCATTTCCAAGGATTGATGTAACCTCACCGGCAACACCAAATCTCAACAAATCAGGATCGGTTACTACAAACACTTTTTTAAAACCACGTTTTTTAATTTCATCAGCCAAAACCGATCTGCTTCCTGCCCCAAAATAGGACGTTTCATTTAAAATCATTCTTTTAATACTCATAACTTTTTTATTTTATTTTTTTAATTTAAAGAAGGTTTACTATTATATGTTACAGACATTGCATCACGATGCCCGTATGGATCTTGAGGATTCCAATAAAGCCAGAGACAAAAACCCATCTCATTGACTACTGATTTAAAATTGTTTGTAACAACTACTTTGATTTTTGAAGAGCTGGTAGTTGATAAAACCTCCGGAAAAGTAAATCCATCAACAGACAGTATTTTATTGGTAATTTCAATATTATTGTAAAAGACTGCAATGTTTACACCCTGCATTTTTAATTTCTGCATTTTGAGCATTGGCAATACTTCAAAATTATTGGCATTATCTACCACAAATTCATAGCTTTTTGAAGTCCCTTTTATTGGTAATATGTCATTATAAATCTGCTTAGAAGGAGTGGTAAGTGTATCGTAAATGCCAGCGCCCTGAAAACCAGTTGCGTCCACTCTTTTGAGATCGAGTTTTAAGTTTGGTCCTTTGAGGTAGTTAATTATATCTCTTCCAAGTGATGCAAAGGAATAGGGTTTGTTTTCATCAGCCACATCGTAGGGGTATTTCAACCAACTCTCCACCACATAATTATCAGCTCTTATGCCCAATTTCTGATACAATTTTATGCCATTCATACTCGCTTCGTAATAACCCTTGTCGAGTGCATCCCTGTCAGTTTGGGTGGCGTTGCAATAAGCCGATGCTGGTTGTTTGGCAAATGGATTAACAGCAGCTCCACCTGTAACAATAAGGTGATGTTCCCGTTTATTGGCATGCAACCAAGCTTCGTATCCTTTTATACTATTTCGGAAAGCATCTCGTAAAGCGATATTTTTCCAATTCCAATACTCGTATGGTGCATCAGAAACAAAAGAGGTAGAGATAGTGGACGGAACACCTATAAAATGACTGGTAAGCCACTGATAACCATCAAATTTAAAACTTACTATCTGTGTATTTAACTTTACCGTCTTTTTTGAATAATCTACAATTGAATCATACTTCAAATGATTGATGATTGATTGATAGGGAGTTTTACCCGGTTCGTTCCAGTTAAAATGAACCGGTGAACCAACAATATTAGCTTTCACTTCAGGGGTTTGCTGCTTTAGTTTTTCTACAAATAATTTCCAAAAACCATTGCCAACGGGCTTGCTGCCTGTATAGCCACCTGTAGTACCATTGCCATATAGTGCTATCAGGTCAGCTTCTTTCCAATCGGGGTGTCGAAGTGCTACTTTCGACATATTGGCAGGACCTAAATCAATATTAATATCCGTCAAGTTGATGCCCGCTTTTCGCATTGGAATTATTTGCGAATTCATGATGTTTTTTACCCATAAATTTACCACTTCACTATCAACTGCTTTTGGAACTCCCCATGCCTGAAAATAAACGGAATTTTCAAGCGTTACGGGTTTATTAGCAATAATTGCGGCAAATTCTGCATATCTGTTTCTTCCAGCAGTTGGACCAATACAATAGACTTGGTAATTAGTCATAAGCCAATACTGCTGGTGCATTAGGTATGCATCCATGTATTTGCGCACATAAGCCCATCGTTCAGTTCGGTCGAAAAGTTGCTCAGAATACATAAACGTTCCCCAGGTAATTTTGGCAGTATAGCTTATTTTTGTTGGAGCAAAATTCAATTTGGCTTTAATGTTTGATATTGATAAAAAAACAAGAAAGATTGTTAGAAAAAAATGAATTATCAAGCTTTTCATTCGCGCTAATTATTTGTCTGATTTTACAAATAATATAATTAACTTGCAAAATAGCTATTATACAAGTTGTATATATTTGATTAATTGTATTTTCCTTTTTAAAACAAAGAAATGGAAACTGTCTACCGCATGCAGGTTGTATATTTAGTAATGTCCAAATAAATGGATAAATCTTTTCCGTTGTGTAAATTTTGTACAAAGGTAACTAGCCAATATATAACTTAGTTTTGATTTTTGATATAATTACCTTACTTTTTGACACGACAACTTACATTAAAATAGTATAGAGAATTACGACAAATCTCCCCCTTTTTGTAAAAGTTCATTATCTAATGTATTTTTTGATAAAACTATATATTGGTCAAAAAGTAATGTATTCTTATCATTTATTTTAAAGTGTAACATTCTAAATATTATAATTTTGTATAATAATTTCAATGCTAGCTCTTAGTTGATTGTATATCGATTAAACATAAGAGTCAAAAAAAGCAATTTATCTGTTGCGAAATATGTATTTTGCTTTCATTGATAATTTGAGGAATAAATTAACAAAGCGATAAGTGCTAATTATATTAACACTTATCGCTTAACCTTTACAGTTATTTCTTAACATACACGCAGACATCTTTGCTTTATCATTCTGATTACGACCAATCAATAAGCTGATTTATAGGTTTATAATAATAAAATGAAAACGGAATTTAAAATAAAAATTAGTATTGCAGCATTAAATGTGTTGACTGCAACTGTTATTGCTCAACAACACAATCCCCCTAACGTAGTCATTGTTTTGGCGGACGAATGGAGAGCGCAGGCAACCAGATTTAACGGAGACCCAAATGTAAAAACTCCGAATTTGGATCAATTGGCTGCTAGGGCTCACAATTTCACAAACACTATATCCTGTTGTCCTGTTTCCGGTCCGTATCGGGCAAGTTTACTGACCGGCCAATACCCACTTAGCACTAAGTTTATTGTAAATGATGTTGAATTAGACCAGAAAACACCCTCAATGGGAAAAATTTTCAGCGAAGCCGGTTACGAAACTGCTTATATTGGGAAATGGCATTTGGATGGACACGGACGAAGTGCGTTTATTCCGGTTGATCGTCGTCAGGGCTTTGATTACTGGAAAGTGATGGAATGCGAACACAATTACAATAAATCCTTTTATTGGGGAAATGATGATAAAAAAGAAAAATGGGATGGCTATGATGCCTATGCACAAACAGCTGATGCCATTCAATATATCAAAGCAAAAAAGCAAAGCAAGAAGCCATTTTTGATGATTCTATCGTGGGGACCACCACACACCCCATTTCAAACGGCACCCGAGGCGATGAAAAATCGTTATCGCAACATGAAATTAAAACTAAGAGAAAACGTACCCGACAGTCTTAAAAATACGGCTATAGCTGACCTGATTGGCTACTATGGGCACATTTCAGCATTGGATAGTTGTATTGGCAATTTGCAAAAAACATTGAAAGAAACAGGTATTGATAAAAATACTATCTTTGTTTTTACATCCGATCATGGAGCTATGGTTCGGTCACATACTTATGTTGACAAGCAGAGACCTTATGAAGAATCAATAAACGTACCTATGCTTATAAATTATCCCAACTTATTAGGGAATAAAGGTCAGAAAGTTGATATGTTGTTCAATACGCCCGATATTTTACCTACAATTCTGGGATTGTGCCATTTAGCCATTCCAAAAACGGTTGAAGGGCAAGATAAATCAGCTATAATAACCAATAAAGAAAAAGACACAACAGGTGGTGTTCTGATTGCCTGTTATCACCCATTTGGACAATGGCCGGCCAAAGATGGTGGAAAAGAATACCGCGGCATAAGAACCAAGCAATATACCTATGTGAAAGATTTAAAAGGTCCGTGGCTATTGTTCGACAACAAACGTGACCCTTTTCAATTGAACAATTTAGTGGATAATCCCGGCTTTCTGAAACTCAGAAATGAACTGGAAATAAAACTTACCGGGTTACTTGCAAAAGCAAATGATACATTTCTTCCTGGGATTGAATATATAAACAAATGGGGTTATGTACTGGATAAAACGGGCACTCCCTATCACTTAAAGATAAACTTTCAGGGGAAACCCATTTCGGAATAAAAAAAAGCTAAAATGACTTAATAACTATCATTAAATGAATAAATTGAAAACATCCGGGCTGCTTTCTCTAAGCACCATACTTATTACAGGAAATTTATCTCAGGCTCAAACAAACCCAACAAAACCCAATGTCATATTTATTTTGGCTGATGATTTGGGATATACCGATGTGAATTGTTTTGCGGCTCGGATTACGAAAACTCCTGCTAATGAACAATATTACGAAACACCTAATATAGATAAATTAGCCAGTCAAGGTGTTGCTTTTGATCAATACTATACTTGTCCATTAAGTTCTCCGGCACGTTCAAGTTTATTAACCGGTAAATATGCTGCACGACTGGGCTTTATGACTGCTACTGCCGGAAACGCAAATACCTACTATGCCCAAGGGATTGAGCCACCAAAAGGTTTTCATGAACAGGATTGTTTGTGGCAGGATAAAATTTCTAACCCTTCTGCATTAATAAACGGAACAACCTTGATAGCTTTACCATCAGGACAGCCACAAGATAAAGGGCGGAATGAAATTACGTTTGCAGAAGCCATGCCCGATTACTATTCCGCTTTTTTAGGAAAATGGCATTTGGGCGGTCATGGTTCAGAAGGCTATCAACCAAATAATCAGGGTTTTCATGAATTAGCTTATTTTGATTCAGGAAGTTCGCCGTATTTTAACTGGCAAAAACTTTGGAACAGAAAAGAAAAGTATTTCCCCAAAATGAGACAGGACTCATTATGCCAGGGAAAATCCGGAGTAAATTTGGGTATTCCATATCTTACGGATGATTTGACTCAACGTGCACTGGATTTTATAGACGAGAGAACTTCTGCGAAAGATGGAAAACCATTTCTGTTGTATTTCTGCGAGTTTGCCGTTCATGGACCCAATCAGGCACCGGACGAACTTGTTAAATACTTCGAAAATAAATCAACCAGAGGCTGGAAAGGTCAAACAAACGCAACTTATGCAGCTATGATTAAAAAACTTGACATTTCGATTGGCAAGTTAATGGATAAGCTGAAAGAAAAAGGTATTGATAAAAATACAATTATCGTCTTTGCCTCTGATAATGGTGGAATTACTGTCGGCAAAGGTGGTCATGATGAAATCGTTACGACGAATACACCGTTAAAAGGTCAAAAAGCCAATATATATGAAGGCGGTATTCGGGTACCAATGATTATCTCCTATAAAGGGCATATTGAAGGTTCAACATGGAGTAACATTCCGGTTGATTGTAATGACTTCTTCCCTACTTTATTAGCGATGACCGGCGAACCAAAAGCGACTCATCAAATTGATGGACAAAGTATTGCCGGTCTTCTGAAAGATACCGGAAATTCAAAAAAAACCTATACCCGCGACACTTTTTTCTGGCATTATCCCTTAACTGTGATTTATAAAAACCCCGAAGATGGCCTTCCGTTTACACCCCATTCAGCTGTCAGAAAAGGAGATTATAAACTGATTTTTGACTGGTATGGCAGATTACGATTGTATAATCTCAAAAAAGATATTTCGGAAAACACCAATCTAGCTAAAAAAATGCCAGAAAAGACACGGGAACTTTTTGGAATATTGATGAACTTTTTGGAAAAAAACGTGGAAAAGAAATACTGGCCAAGTCTAAATCCGAATTACGACCTTAAAACGGAAGTACGGAAATTACCTTTTGTGGATTTGTACAATGCGTATAAGGAGGGTAAAGATGTCGTGAAGTTAGCGAATTGAAATTAATAATACTATAAAGTAAACTAATAAGCTTCATTTCAATGAAGTTACAGAATTAAATTCGTGATTGCTAAAGATAAATATTTCAATATTAAAAAAACATTTTATTGTAAAATTCAATTATGT
>JBAWXL010000251.1:0-6671 GCA_037144095.1 Bacteroidota bacterium | reverse complement strand
TTGGGTAATGTGGTACAAAAGAAATAGACTTAGCTTTCATTTTAATGTGATTTTGGTTAGGACTAATCTAAGTGCAAATATAAGAATTTATTTTACTATTTTCTGATATAATGCGGCATATTGTCGGGCAACACGAAAGAAAGTTCAGCAAAACCCATATAAATTCCTTTTTCGTACCATGGACATTGATAGATGAGCTTTTTTCGACCATTCTTTTCAATGGTGTAAACGTTTCTTTCTTGCGAACTAAGCATACTTGCCAATAATGTGGCAGCGGGTTCGGGATGACAATCGAAAAGGGATTGACCATCAAGTTCTTTCCCTCCATATTTTATAAAAGTTTCTTTCGAAACTTCATTCATGTGAACGATTTTTCCTTCTGTATCGCACAAAGTTAGGGCAAAATCTACTTCATCAGACCAATTAGTTTTCATTGTAATAATTTTCAGCGAAATTAAATCTTTTTATTGAAAGAAAAATTTGCAAGAATAACGTCGAATAATCAAAAAAATTATATCTTTGCAGCCTCAAGGCTCCGTAGCGTAACTGAATAGCGCATCTGACTACGGATCAGAAGGTTGCAGGTTTGAATCCTGCCGGAGTCACTAAACCCGCTTTTGCGGGTTTTTTTATTTTAAATATGTTTGTATGAATGTAATTGAAAAAAGATATCAGCACATATTAGCCTGGTTCGAGACCAATAATCCTTTGGCTGCTACTGAATTAATATATAAAACACCTTACGAACTCATCGTTGCAGTGGTGCTTTCAGCTCAATGCACCGATAAAAGAGTAAACATGATAACACCCGCTTTTTTCGAGAAGTTTCCCGATATTAATTTTCTTGCCTGTTCTGAAGTTTCTGATGTTTTTGAGGTAATTAAGTCATGTTCTTATCCTAATAATAAGAGTAAACATTTGGTTGGTCTGGCTAAAATGGTAGTTGAAAAATTCAATGGAATTATTCCTGAAGATATAGAATCGCTTCAACAGTTGCCGGGTGTGGGGCGAAAGACCGCCAACGTTATGGTTTCTGTTTTGTATGATCAACCTGCTATGGCAGTGGATACACATGTGTTCAGAGTTTCGGCAAGATTAGGATTAACTATTAATGCTAAAACCCCGCTTGAAACCGAAAAGCAGTTGGTTAAGTATATTCCACAGCATTTAATTGCACAAGCGCATCACTGGTTGATTTTGCATGGACGATATGTGTGCAAAGCACGAAAGCCTCTTTGTGCTGAATGTGGACTTACTGAATACTGTGTCTATTTTCAGAAATCTATTCATATTTAATTTGATTTAGGTTTGGTTTTTCTGCATAAACAATGAAATCTTTATTCAGACTTAATGTTAATAAAACTAAAATCCCAAAACATAAAAATCCCGGGGACGTTTATTTAATTGAACTTTATCTGAATTTTAAATACAAAAAAAATCGAGTCATCATGAAAAAACTAATTGTATTAGCAGCTATTTACTTAGCTTTATTTGTTGGTTGCAAAAAAGCCAGCACAGCATTTACTCCAAGTTGTAGCGGTACGGCCAAATCTTTTGCTACAGATGTTAAACCTATTTTCCAGTCGAGTTGCGTGCAATGCCACGGCAATTTTTCCACTTATGCACAAATTTCTTCCGATAAGGCAAATATCAGAAGCAAGATTATTGATGGTTCGATGCCCCAAAGTAGTAGTTTATCGACTGATCAAAAGAATAAAATTATTTGCTGGATTGATGCAGGTGCTCCGAATAATTAGTCCTTATAAGAAGGAGGGGTTGCATCCTGAAAGAATTTCGACATATATAATAAAAGTTTGTATTTTTGCAATAACAAAAGAGATTGACGTTTTTCCTGTTAAATATATAATTTTATGAAAGTTATACTTGATATTAAAGATAATAGTCGTGTCCCGTTTTTCATGGAATTGATGAAAAATTTAGACTTTATAAGCGTGCTGAATGAAGTGAATGATGAACCTAAAAGTAAGTTTATTGCTGATATGGCTGAAGCATTTCATGATGTGAAATTATACGAACAAGGGAAAAAAAAGCTTAAATCAGCTAAAGATTTGTTGAATGAGCTTTGAAATTATTGCCACCGAACCCTTTGAACGAAAATTAAAACGGCTGGCAAAAAAGCACAAATCTCTTCCGGCTGATTTAATGCCTGTTTTTGATGATCTGGCAAAAAATCCTATGATTGGGACTCCAATTGGAAAGAATTGTTTTAAAATACGAATTGCAATTTCAAGTAAAGGCAAGGGTAAAAGTGCGGGAGCAAGGATTATAACTTATGTTCGATTTGTAAAAAACACTGTATTCTTGTTAGATATTTTTGATAAATCTGAACAAGTAAATATTTCAGATAAAGAGTTGAAAATGTTGATAGATATTTTAGCTGAAGATTAATAAGATAAAATGAACCAAAATAAAAAAGGTCGCCTTGAAAAAGCGACCTTTTTTATTGTTATGAATAAGTCTTAGAACTCAACCACAAACTCTACACGGCGGTTTTTAGCTCTTCCGGCTTCGGTGTTGTTGTCGGCTATGGGTTTTGTTTCGCCAAAGCCTTTTGCTGTGAGACGTTTTGCTCCTATGCCTTTGTTGATAAAATAAGTTTTCACGGCTTCGGCACGTTTTCCTGATAAAACCATATTGCTTTCAGGTGATCCCACATTGTCGGTGTGACCGTTGATAAGCAAGTTATATTGTGGATTATTCTTAAGAATCGTTACGACATTATCTAATATTGAGAAGGAACCTGGCAAAATAACATCTTTCCCTGTTTCGAACTGTATGCCTTGAAGGGCTTCTTCAAACACTTTCTTTTCTTCAACTTTAACTTCAGGACATCCTTTGTTAGCAACGGTTCCTTTTACAGTTGGACATTTGTCTAAATAATCGGCAATACCATCGCCATCAGTATCAACAGGACAACCATTTGCATCTACCTTAACCGCCACAGGTGTTCCCGGGCATTTATCAAGATAATCGGGAACACCATCGCCATCTGAATCTAACGGACAGCCATGAATGTCGACTTTTACACCTTTTGGAGTGCCCGGACATTTATCTTTGCTATCAGGAACCCCATCGCCATCTGAATCCTTTTCTGTTGTTGCTGTGGCGGCTTTGCATTTTCCTAGATTAAACGAAACGCCAAGCGTATGAGTGAAATAAGAATCATTATATCGGTCTTTTACGCCATCCACATCGTCGCGATCGCTATAAATGAAAGCTACCTGCAGATATATATCCATCACAGGCAGCACTCTGTAGGTAAGCCCAAGTCCAATTTTGGGGATTTGCACCGTTTCAATTGGGTTTTTCATTGAAAAGCCTTTTTCGAAACGCAAATAGCCTATGCCTCCAATGGCGTAGGGCGATAGTTTTTTAGTTTCATCTGAGCAAAATTTATATTTAATGGAACCATTGATAGCCCAGTATTTTGCATTGAAATTTTCTTTCGAATATCCGACCTGACCCATGCTGGCATCGAATACGAGATCGAAATGTTTTGAAACATAGGTGGCAAACGAAATGCCGCCGAAGCCATAAAGTGGACTTAATTTCATAAAGCCTGAGCCCAAATCGCCATTATATTGTATGGTGCCTCCGAAAACGCCTACACTGATTTTCTTATCAGAAGTTTGTGCGAAAATGCTGAAAGTAAACAAGATGAGCACGGCAAAGGAGAGTAGCAGTTTTTTCATACGTGTTGATTTTATTGATATTTATATGTACTAAAATGATATTTTTTTGATTCGTAAAAGGGCTACAATATTACACATAATATCCCTCATTTTTAAGGTTTTTTTGTTTTTATTTTATTTTTGCCTAAAATGAATGTCGTTTCTCTCTGTAAATTAGGGATGTGATGTGCAAATATGCTAATATGCTAATGTGCTAATATGTTGATGTGCTAATTTCATTGCCATTGGTTTCAACCAACGGTTTAAAATGATAAAAGAGGAATGGCTTTAGCCACCTAATTTGTTTCTTTTTATTGAGAATGATGATTTTTTACAACTGAGCTAACAAGGCAAAAACCCCTGATTTTATTGACATCTGACGAAGCTGCAATCTCCAAACAAATACTTTAACAAAACTTTAACGCACTTCAACTGAACAATTACTTGCATAAGAGAAATTATGTGTATTTTTGTGTTTCAATTTCATAAAACCAAACCGATGACCTCTCTTCTCAAATATTATTCTGCTTTATCCTCTGAAACCCTTGTGGCTGTAGAGAGAGAGAGAGAGAGAGAGAGTTAGAGAAAGAGAAGGAAGGAGAGAAAGTATGAATTCTTCTTCTCCTGCTTCTCAAGGATACAACAAACGGTCAAATTGCCTACATTGGACTTATTTTTCAAATAAGTCACTAAATCAATACTTTACATTAATTCCCACTTCGGGGGAAATCGTTTCAACCTCGGGGAAAATGATTTTACCCGAGGGTGAAACGATTTCACTCAAGGTTGACGTTACTTTCCCTTTAGTTTGTGCCCCTTCAACCAAGGCGAAAACCGACCACACCCTTGGCGAAAGTTACGTCACCCAAAGCGAACGTGGCTTCACTTTAAAGAGGAGCTTCGTCAACCAAGGTATGTGCCTACTTCACCCTTGGGGAAAGCTTTATTACCCAAATCGAATATCACTTCATTTTAAAGGAGTGCCTTTTTCCCCTTAGCGAATATCTCTTTCTCTAAGGGTGAAGCGTCCTTGACTAAGGCTTAGGTCTTATCCCCCTTTTGGAAAGTGATGCCATCTAAAAACCATTCTCTTTTAAAAAGAGACTAAAATAAATCAAATCATTAATAAAAATGCAAATCAAAAACCTTAATTAAAAAATTGAAATCATGAAAAAATTATTGAAAAAACTAATCGTTACCGTAAATTTAAAAAACCTTCCTTTTGGAAAATTTATGACCAAATCGAAAGCTATGGTGAAAGCCCAGGAAGATAATCCGGGTATGGTAACCGGATTAGATCCTGCTGCCACTGTTGTGAAAGCAAAACTGGTGCTTATTGATAATAAGAACACCGAACGCAAAAATTTAGAGCAAACAAAAAAAGAACTTACTGGTGAAATTAATACGTTGAGAAATGATGTAACTAATATATTAACCGATAGTTGGGCAGGCGAAGTGCAAAAAGCCTCTAATGGAGATGTTGATTTTGTTAAACTTTTTGGATTTGGTGTTAAAGGGATAGACGATGGTCATTCAGAACCTGAAGTGACAATCGCAAACAGCATTCCTTTAATTTCCGAAGTGCTGAATACCCGTCATCTGCATCAAGATGTGAGCATTATTAACAGTTCTACTAAAAGCATTGCTTTGCCTAAAGGAGCAAAAGAATGTGTTATTTTTCTTTTGATTGGCACCACTGAACCTAGCGATATTAGCCAAATGCAATATCAGGGAGCTACTCAAAAAGGAAAATTCAGTCACGATTTCAAATCGGATGAAGCAGGCAAAACTGCCTATTATATTGCAGTTTACACCAGCAAAGCTACCGGAAAACCGGTTGCAACTGCAAGTGTTCTTGCAAAGCTTTTGATAAGCTAATAGGCTGAAGGAAAGCACGGTCGCTGAGCTTGTCGAAGCGATATTGTTGGAAATAAAATAATTGTGGAGTCCAGAGACCACTTGAAAAACGGGGCGGGACCTGAAAAGCCTGATGAGTAGGGGAAATTAAAAAAAATAAAATGAAAAATATATTCATCTACTTCACCTTATTTATGATATTTAGTCTTAATAATGTAAATGCTTTTGAAATTTCTAATTCAATTCTATTTTTACACAATTCATTCAATGCCAACTCACTTAGGGAATCATTTACAGATAAATTTGATATATCAATTAAAAATGAAATTAAAATCGAGTATAATAAAAGTAATATTATAAGTTCAATTAAAAATGCGTCTTTAAATTTAAATTTATCAAATATATATTCATATACATTAAAATCAAATAAAGTAAAGTCATTAAGTATTTCAATTGATTATAAGAAAGATTTAACAATGACTAATAATAATTTTCCCAATGGTCTTCTATCTAGTAAAAGTGCACAATCATCAAATGAAAAGGTGCTAACCAATTATCAATTAGAATATGAATCTGAAAAATTAAATTGTCATAATTCTATAGAAAATCCATCAATTTTTAATTCTAATCTTAAAGCGAATATATATGAATTAAATCTTTATTTACCAAGTAAAGCAAAATCAAGTGTTGGTGGTGGTGGGGTTGGAATGACTCTTGCTGGGCTACTTATAACTGCTACAAGTATTTGGTGTTTTAATAGAGCTGATTACTACAATAATATAAAGCAAGACCCTAATAATCCAAAATCATATGATTCAACTGCATCAGGTTTTACTCTTGCAGGTTGTTTTGGTATTATTATTGGCCCAGTAATGACAATTGTTGGAATAATTAAAATAGTTGATTAATAGAAATTATTACATATTATAATCAGATTTAATGGGTTTTTATTAAATTCAATATTATACCAAAATAATAGACATTCCAATTTTAATGATATTAATATCTCAAATCTAAGTTTTTAAGTGTAATTAATCGATTATAATCCTAACTATAAAATAAATAAAATTCGCGTGTATTAAGGTAATAACAGTATAAAATATTTTTCATATCTTTGGAGCA
>JBAWXL010000250.1:0-6673 GCA_037144095.1 Bacteroidota bacterium | reverse complement strand
GGATAGAAATATTTTGCCATTTTTGGTTACAATATTGTTGATAAGGTACTAAACCCCTAAAAGTCTAATAGTCTAAATAGCTAAAGGTCTAAACAACTAAAGGTCTAAACCCCTAAAAGTCTAAACAGCTAAATAGCTAAAGGTCTAAAACGCTAAAGGTCTAAACAGCTAAAAGTCTAAACAGCTAAATAGCTAAAGGTCTAAAACGCTAAAGGTCTAAATGTCTACACAGCTAAAAAATTACTATTTTTGCAAAAAAACAAATCAAATGGAACGCAAGCTCAAATCATCCACCGTCTATAAATGCGATTATATCTCAGGCAACTTCAAACCCGATGGCGAGGGGAACCAATCGCAAATTTATAATTATATTGAATATGATATTCATGGAAATATCCTGAAAGAAATTCATTATGGAAAAGAAGGCGAAGAAGAATCGCTGAATGAATTCGTGTATGATGCCAACGGGCATTTGATAGAACAACGTCATATAGAAGAAGGCGAACTTGCCGAAAAAATCACCTATCAAACCAATGCCGAAGGTTTTTTGGAAAAAGAATTCAGGCATTATCTCGACGATACCTTCGACACCATCGAATATACATTCGACGGGGAAGATTGTATCATGAAAAAGCATATTAATTATGATGAGGAAGTGGAGCAAACCGAATATTTCGAATGGAACGACCATATTTTGGTGAGAGAATGCATCAAAGATGCTGACGATGAAATTATTTATGAAAAGAAATACAGCTACGACCCCGAATCCAAATTGTTGTTAGAAACCCACCTTCGCGACACTTATGAAGAAAAAGAAATCCGAACAGTGAATGAATATGCCGAAAGCGGGAATAAAAGCCTGACAAAAGTGTATGATAGTAAAAACCGTTTATTGTCGCGGGTCACTTATGTGGAAAACGAAAATGGCGATATAGTTCAGCTCATTGAAGAAGAAGGCTACAGCAAAAACACCATCTATTTGGCATACGATGAGCGTGGCAACATTGTTACGCAGGAAGATTATAACAAAAACGAAATCTTAGTCAGCAAATTCGAACAACATTGGGACGAAAACAACCGCATTGTTGAATATAGTGCCTTTGTCGACCGCCTTGGCGAAGGCGTCAATCAGCATTATAATTTAACTTATGAGTATGAGTTTTTTTAGAAGTGCCTGGAGTTAAAAGCAACTCCAAACTTTTTGCACTCCAAACTCCAAACTCTAGGCACTTTAAGTACTTTTTCCTTATCTTTGCACAATATTCAATACAATAATATTATGACTTTAACTATTAAACATCTTAAAGATACCGAATTCAATGTGCCAATGGTTATTTTTCCGCTTAAACAATATGAAGCTCTTATGGAGTATATTGAAGACATCGAAGATAGGCTTTCTGTTATTGAAAGAATAAATGAACCTAACGTTTCTCAAGAAGAAGTTGATGAAAAATTCAATTTGAAATTTGGAAACAAATGAAGTATTCAATCTTTTACAAAAAATCTGCTGCTGACGAATTACTTCAACTTCCGGCAAAGGATGCTCATAAAGTATAAGCATCTATTGACAATCTATCTGAAAACCCACATCCAAGCGGCTCCAAAAAGCTGAAAGGCTCTACAAACGAATACCGAATTCGGATAGGTAGTTATCGTGTGATTTACACCATTATCAATAAAATTCTAACGATTACCATTATAAAAATCGCGCATCGTAAAAATATTTATCGTTAGCTATATTCAACCTTTATTGAAATTAGCCACTCCAAACTCTAGGCACTCCAAACTCTAGGCACTCCAAACTCTAGGCACTCTAGGCACTTTAGGCACTTTAGGCACTTACTCCGGTTTATAAAGCACCTTATGTTCCACCTCTTTGGGTTGTTCTTTTTTCTTCTTAAAAGGATTTCGGGCATCAATATCTTTCACAAAAACCCAGCGGTCGTTTTCGAGCATAAAGCCATCGAAAATATTGGTTTCAGGCACATAATATTGAAACATTCCCACTAAAGAAGGATCCATAGGCACTAATCGGTCGAAGACAATAAACTGCGATTTAACTTTCTTATATTGCTTTTTTTCGCGGGGCTTGCTGATGAGCTTATCCATTTGCTGCCATTCATATTTCAACGACATCGAAACATTTGACGAAAATTCGAAAATCACACGGGTATTCTTTTGTCCGAATTTACGGAACAGGTTATATCCAAAAACAGGTACCCCGTTGGTTTTAAAATATAAGACCTCAATAATCTTTTTCCGACTGGTTCGGTTATTTCCATCCCATCCCAGGAGGGTATAATAAGTTCGGCTTTCGGTTTTTACTTCCACAATTTTATAATACAATGCCCCAAACCAATTATCAGGCGAAAGTGTTGCGCTTTCGGGACCGGTAATCTCTGAAGATTTATCAATCAAATGAAAAATATCCCATTTCTTTTTAGTCGAATTGTATTTCTGAATATATCCATCATAAAGAAAAGTTCCATTATCAAGGGCAATGTCCCAGTTGAAAATTCTAAAATTTTTATCAGGAGAGGTCAAATGCGCAATAGTATTGAGCGAATCGAAAGGGTAGTCGAAAGAATTATCTTCTTTGAGCACCTTCAATAAAAGCTCGTTAAACTGATTATTATAATTATAACGCTCAAAATCAGCCTTTGAATTATACAGTTTTCCTAAGATTATCTTTAAAGAATCTTCATACACAGCAAACTCTTTAGCCGGCTGCGAATAAACCATTTGATTCATTAATAATAATATGAGTAGGCCAAGCTTTTTCAAAAAAAAAATTTTTTAGATAATTATAACGCTAATTTGTTTGTAATATTATTCTTTAGAGTAATTTTACATGCTCTTGCAAATGTAATACTTTTTCGAAATGAACTTCCCGATACAAGATAGAATTAAAGCTTTTAGCGAATTAGGCGACCTGCTTAATGCTTATTTATTAGCTGAAAATCCCATTAGCCCTATCAATAAAAGGATTGAAAAAATTGTTTTAAAAGCACATCAGGCTAACGAATGGTTCACGCCTCTTTTCATCAGGCATGCTTTAACTGAAATAGCTAAACAACTCACTTCAGATAATTTGCAGTTGTGGCTTTCGAAGTATAACATTCCAATAAATGAAAACACAAACCCCAAAAACATTGCCATCATTTCAGCAGGCAACATTCCTTTGGTCGTTTTTCATGATTTTCTTTCAGTTTTGATTTCAGGCAACAATGCCATTGTCAAACTTTCATCAAAAGATAATTTACTGCTTCCTATGATTGCTGACCTATTGGTAGAAATTGACAAACGCTTCTCCTCTACTTTTGATTTCTCCGAAGATAAACTTTCTGATTTTGATGCCCTCATTGCAACCGGTAATAATTTAGCAGCCTTACTTTTTGATTATAAATTCAAAGAAAAGAAAAGAATTATCCGAAAAAACCGTTCCAGTTTAGCCATCTTAAAAGGAAATGAAGCTGCTGAAGAGCTTAATCAGCTATCACATGATATGTTTTTATATTTTGGCTTAGGATGTCGAAACATTTCAAAAATATTTGTTCCTCATCATTATGATTTCAGTAAAATGATTAATTCATTAAAACAATACGAATTCATAAATGAACATAAAAAATATAATTCAAACTATTTATTTCAAAAGAATATTCTAAAAATGCATCAGATTCAGATAATAGATACGGGTTTTTCAATATTCAGGAACCATCGCGATTTGCATAGTCCATTAGGAATAATTCATTTTGAATATTACACATCTACTGAAGAAATAAAGGAATATATTAGGCAGAACAATGAAAATATTCAATGCATTATAAGTAATTTCAATTCGTTAGGCAACACACAAATTGGCGAAAGTCAATCACCAAAACTATGGGATTATGCAGATGGAATTGATACAATCGAATTTATTCTGAATAAAATTGAAATATAATTTTGCTTATATCACAAAAATGAATACTTTTGCAAATCAAAAAATTAGAGTACAATGAAAAAAGACATCCATCCAAAAGAATATCGTTTAGTGGTTTTTAAAGATATGTCAAACGAATTTTCGTTTCTCACCCAATCAACTGTTCAAACAAAAGACAGCATAGTTTGGGAAGATGGGAAAGAATATCCACTAGTAAAACTTGAAATATCAAATACTTCACACCCTTTCTTTACAGGAAAAGTTAAACTTGTTGATACAGCAGGTCGTGTTGATAAATTTAAGAACAGGTATCAAAAACACCTTGATCTTAAATCGGCTGCGAATAATTAATCACCAATAAAGTATATTTAAAAGCCCTTATTAAGGGCTTTTTTTTAATTATACCCCGCTAATTATTGTTAATAACTCTGGTTGTAATTATTTTTATCAGACTAATTGTAATTGATTTATTTATATTAATATTGTACTGAACAATTGAAATTCAATAACGCCAATGAACTATATACTATTTGACGACGCTACCAGAAATAATTTATTGCCATTTACCTTTGTCAGACCAGTAGCTGACATTAGAATTGGAATTCTAACTATAAGGGAAAAATGGGAAAAACACCTTTCTGAAAAAACCTCAACCCTCACCGAAGATTACCTTCGCGAAAAATTTCCTTTAGTAAAAGAAAAAGAAAACATTTTAATCAATGGCTCAGTATGTCCTACTAAACAATTGGTTAAAGAAATTAAAAAACTCAAAGCTCGTCAATCTCTTGTTTATGGGGAGTATATTATTGCCATACATGTGAGTGAAGAGGAATTGAGCGGTGGCACATTCATAGCCGACACCGATGAGTTTGATGGATCAAACGAAATTGAAACTTTCACTCCCCATCTTAAAATCTCCAACACTTGGGATATATTCGTTAAAAACGGCGAAGCACTTCAAGATGATTTTTTATTATTAACTCAAAACAGAAAAAGTGAGGAGATTAGTAAAACCAATAATGTTATTTCTCAGGAAAATATTTTCATAGAAGAGGGTGCGAAAATTGAGTATGCAACTCTGAATGCCTCAGCAGGTCCTATTTATATTGGTAAGGATGCTGAAATTATGGAAGGAAGTCTGATAAGAGGACCTTTTGCACTTTGCGAAAATGCTATAGTGAAAATGGGGGCAAAAATATATGGACCCACAACAGTTGGACCTTTCTCAAAGGTTGCTGGTGAGTTAAGCAATGTGGTAATATTTGGCTATTCTAATAAAGCACATGATGGTTTTCTTGGCAATTCTGTATTAGGCGAATGGTGTAATTTAGGTGCCGGCACCAACAATTCAAACCTGAAAAATAATTACGACGAAGTGAAACTTTGGAATTATCCTTCTAAAACATTTGTAAGCACAGGACTTCAATTCTGCGGTTTAATTTTGGGGGATCATTCAAAAACAGGCATAAATGTAATGTTCAATACAGGTACAGTAGTTGGGGTTTATGCAAATATTTTCGGTTCTGGTTTTCAACGCAACTTTATTGCATCCTACTCATGGGGCGGAACCTCCGGTTTTATTACCTATGACCTCGAAAAAGCTTTAGAAATTGCCATAAAAGTTTTTGAACGCAGGGGAATGATTCTTACTGAAACCGAAAGAAATATTCTGGTAAACGTATATAATAGGACTTACGGATATCGTAAACTCTAATAACCGCACACTTCCTATAAACTTTTTTCATTCTGTCTTGTTATAAGACCATTGTTTAACTTTTCATTTTTATGCGCGACCTCTTTAACGAACAACTTCATAATTTCACAGAAATTATTGATTCTCAATCGGATTATATCCCCCTACTTGTCCCTGAGGAGCAAGAGCAACTAAGCGAAGAAAACCTACCTGAATTAATTCCAGTACTGCCATTGCGAAACAATACCCTTTTCCCGGGTGTATTAATTCCTATTACAGTGGGTCGGGAAAAGTCAATAAAACTCATTAGGGAAACTTATAAAAAGGATAGATTAATAGGAGTTTTTACTCAGAAAAACTCCACTGTTGAAGAGCCATCTTTTGATGATTTATATCCAATTGGGACTCTTGCATACATATTGAAAATTCTTCAAATGCCTGATGACACTACAACTGTAATTATTCAGGGTCGTCAAAAGATTCATTTAGAGCAAATCATTCAAACCGAACCGTTTATTTCTGCCAAAATTAGCAGCTTGCCTCCTTTTGAATCAAAAAGTCAGGATAAAGATTTTGAAATGGTTATTTCTTCTTTGAAAGATCTTTCAGTAAAAATCATAAAACAATCTCAAAACATTCCTCCTGAATCAGCTTTTGCAATTCAAAATATTGAAAACAATGTTTTCCTTGTAAATTATATTGCAACAAATTTAACAGTTGAAACATTTGAAAAACAAAGAATTCTTGAGACAAATGATATAACTGAAAGAGCTAAGCAGGTTTTAAGTTTCCTTACAAGAGAAATTCAAATTATTGAACTTAAAAATCAGATTCAAAATAAAGTTAAGATTGATTTAGATAAACAACATCGTGATTATCTACTGAATCAACAACTAAAAACTATTCAGGAAGAACTTGGGGGCACACCTAATGATGAGTTTATTACAGGCATAAAAAACAAAGCTCAACTTAAAAAGTGGAACGATGAAACTAAAGACATTTTCAACCGGGAGTTAACCAAGCTCCAGCGAATGAATGCTCAGGCAGCCGAGTATTCA
>JBAWXL010000249.1:0-6677 GCA_037144095.1 Bacteroidota bacterium | reverse complement strand
ATAAGTGATACAGGAATGAAATTCATGGCAAAAACACCGAGCACCAATATGGCGATGAAGGACATCGTTACGGCTATGGGGCGGCGGATAAGGAAGTTGATCATGTGGGGAGGGGATTGGGCGGTTTCTGTTGTTTAAAATGTTGCTATTGTTTCTATAGTTTGAAAGGGTTTCTGTTGTTTAATGTGTTTCTTTGGTTTCTGTTGTAAGGGCAAAGCCAAACAATAGAAACTCAATCAACAATAGAAACATTTTAAACCTTTTCAATCCTTTTCGTTGCTGGGTTTATATTTATTGCCTCTGATGTCGGTCTTTTTCAGATAGTCGATCAAATTCGATATTTTTCGACCTAAATCTGTTGTTTTCTTCGAAATATTCTCAAACTCGTCAGTTGTTATGTATAATCGATCAAGTGCCCTGTATAGTTGTGAACGACATTCACCGCAGGATGCTTTTGCATTCGAAAGAAATTGAATAAATTCTTTCGTTCCCTCTCTTTCAAAGCCTTCAGCAAAATTGTCCATTACCGATCCGCTTGAATTATTGATCTGATTTTTTAGTCCGAAGTCTTTCAAGAATTGCTCGTGTCTGATAATTTCAAATATGTCCTGGCACAATAACCTGGACAACTTCCATATTTCCAAATCTTCAAAAGTTTTAACTGTACTCATATATGAACAAATGTTGGATGAAACTTAAGGCTTGTTGTTGTTTCTATTGTTTCTATTGTTTCTGTTGTTTCTGTTGTTTCTGTTGTTTCTGTTGTTTCTGTTGTTCGGGCGAAGCCAAACAATAGAAACTCAATTAACAATAGAAACATTTCAAACCTTTTGAAACAATAGAAGCCATTCAATCGCGAAGCTACTTTAGCTCGACCCTACTCTCATGCGCCAGATTCAAATTCCCCGAAACAATGATCGTGTCACCGGGTGCGAGCGTTGCTCCTTTATTGGGATTGGCGATCACTGAATAGGAGGTTGTGTTTTCGGCCAGTGTTTGAATATAGGTCCAGAAAGCCACCCCATCTTTGGTATATTTGAACAAGACTTCCTGGTTATCTCGCAACAAAACAGCAGACTTTGGAACAACCATCTGATCGGGTATCTCTTTTTCGACGATCACTTTTACGTTCATACCATCGATCAATCCGCCCGGATTTTTCACCTGCGCTTTTACAAGGATCATGCCATTTTCATCAATGACCGGATTGATCTCGGAAATCCTTCCCCGGCAAATCTTCCGGCTCGAAAAAGGGATCAACTGCACTTCGTCGTTTAACCGGATATCGCCCACTTCGCTTTCAACCACCCGAAATTTCACTTCGAATTCCGAATCATCGATCAAGGTACAAAAAGTGGCGCCAGCATCGACCCGGTCGTATCGTTTTTTTTCGATGTTGGCCAATACCCCACCAAACGGTGCAACGAGCTGCAATGATTCGAAGTTATATCTTGCTGTTTGCATGCTTTGATAAGCTTCGGCGTATCCCGACTTCACAAAAGCTATCTCATAGATTTTGGGCGGAATTTTGGTGGTGTCCAAGGTCGTATATCCCTGGCCAATCAGCAGATTTTGCATTTCCATTCTGGTTCTTTTCAACTGGATCTCCGTATTATCCAATTGCTGTCTGAAAGTAAAAGGGGCTAACCCTGCAATTACCTGCCCGGCTTTTACATAGTCGCCATTTTTGAACGACATTTTTTCCAATTGTTCACCAACTCGAAACTGCAAATCGGTTTTTCGCAAAGCGACTAGTTTCCCGTTGTTGACGAGTTCTTTCCGAAACAGGCCTTTTTGCAGAATAATCACTGTGACAGGGTTTTTCTGCTCGGTGTATCGACGCTTTTCGGCATTGGCTGTGCTTTCAGTGGGTTTTGAGCCACAGGCACTCAATAAACAAGTTAAAAGGGCGAAGGAAATGTATCTCATTGGGTTTTTATTAGTTGCAATGCCTCACTAAATGTCAATTTTTATTTGCGGTGTGTTTCAACCGGGAATACGCAGTTCGCATTAAATACATTACATACTTACTCGAGATAATTGAAAATTGTACGATAAACCTTAAAATGCGGACGACTTAACATCTTCAACTATACCTGAAATAGATATTAATGCTGGTGAATCAGAACCATTATAATAAACGTAAATCACTTCTGAAAGAACAGAAGGGTGTTCTGAATAATAAACGACTTTAATTTCACCAGAGTCGTTTTTTGCAATTGGTACGTGCGGCCAATCTACACGAACACAGTTACAAGAAGGACTAACCTTGTTTATATTCAAGGTATCCATCCCCTTGTTTCGGAATTTAATAAAGCATGTAGTACTATCTTTTATTCTAATTCTTTTAAGATCATAAGCTAGATGCTCAAATTCTATTTTTACCGCATTACTTCTCTTTTTTCCTCCATTGCAGGCAAAAATAAAGGTGATAAATATTATGGAAATCAAAATTTTCATTTCAATACTGATTAGTAAGATGAAACTATTTACTTATATTGCACAACAAACGCCCCATTTTCACCTTTTTTGCCATACTTTTTAATAGCTGATGTATCTGAGATAATAGTTACCATTTTAACCTTTGACCAATTAATGGAATCTTGATATTCCGTTTTTGTCCATAGTTTTTGTGTTTTATTATCAATGATAACAAGAATTTTTTTTTCGTTCAGCGCTTTATTATCTTGGCGAAAACTGCTGGCAAAGAAAAAAAGCATAATAAAAAATGCCGTAAATAATGTTTTTTTAATCATGACTATAAGTTTTAATTGTTTGTATGTATAGCTCTCGAAGTTTTGGATTAATAATTGGGGTGCCAATAATTATTTCCTTGTTTGAATGATCCAAAAGCATTGTATGAAAAATTTCATTTTTATGCAGTTTATTAAGCTTCCTAAATTGATCATTTTGGTCAAATATTACCGGATAATTGAAATGAATTTCTTTTCTATTAATTTCGTTATAGAGTAATGTATCGGAAATGTAAACATAAATGTAAAATGACACTTTACCTTCTTTCTCAACATCTTTAACAAAAGCATACCAATTCTTTAATTGCAATAAACAAGGATAACAATCACCATTTATTCTGGTAACTAACTTAAAAACATCATTTGAATCAATAGTACCGTAATTTGATTTTAACTCAGGCAATAAAATCTGCCTTCCGTTCCAATTATTTATAATATCTGCATATTTTGTGTTGGTGGGATTGCTGCAATTGTATAATAGAAATACTAAATTGAGAAAGAAAAAGAATTTCCCTACCCGCAAAAAATTTCTGATCCTAAATTGGAACATTCTCAATACATAACAGAATTGTATTGAAATATTATTCTTCTTCATTGGTAAATGCATATGTTGTTATCGTTTAATTTCTGGAAGTTGGTAAGTAACAATCTCCGGTTCTCCTGAAATTGGATTTGTACAGTAACCGTAGATTTTCATTTGACTAGCATCTAAGGTATAACGTTTAAGATATCGATCCAGAATAAAATTCACCACAGGATTTCCATTCCAGTCAAAAACCAGTAAATTTTTACCAGCATAATACTCGTCTCCATATTCTTTCATTGATCTTCCTGAATAAATCATAAATATAAAAGAATCTGTTGAAGTAATTGAATGGAATCCATAAGGTTGAGTCGAATCAAATGCTGCATGATTCTGAACAACTTTATATACTGGGAAATAATAAACTTTTCTAAAAATTCTATTTATCTCAATATTGTGGAATTCACAAATTTCAAAGATTGCACCAGTTACATTAGCAAATTTTTTTCGATCAGGCTTAATGCTAATCTCGCATTGGAAAGCTTGTCCTTTTGTTTCGTTTGTTTCTCCTTTATGTTTTTCATCGTAAGGGTAATCTAGAAAATATTCGCTGTTTTTTGAATTCAAATTATATATACAGTATTGACCTTTTTTTAAAAATCCCGTACATAAAAGCATGCTGTCATTCAATAAATAGGATTTTGCCGCAAAAGACTTTTCCGTAGTAAATTCAATTTTCTCCTTTCTGTGGAATTGATAATTTTGATTTAGAATTTCATTTAAGGAAAAATAAATTAACTCCTTACTATTACTGTCAAATGAAGTGAAACAATCCGAATCATAATAATTTAAGAGATGCGGAAATATCATTTCATTCGGACCTTTACCTTTATTTATAAAATTGCTTAACAGTTTTCCTGTTCGAAGATTGTACAATTTGAATATCTTTTTGCTGAAAATCTCATCTGAGATCAAAAAAGAATCAATCACTAAAAGGTCAACAATTTCTCCAATCTCAGAGCTTTTAATCATGGTGCTTTTCATCTTAAGATTTTCCACCTTACTAAAGGCTCTAAGAACCAGATCATTCGGTCCTTTATAACTGCATGAAAAAAATATCAATACTATTGAAATGGGAACGACGTATCTCATATATATCTTATTTTTAATATCAAGGAATAGTTAATAAAACTATTCCTTGAAGTGTGTGCTAATTTTAATTGGTTGAAATACAACATGTTGACACATTATTACATAGGATACCATGTTCCCTGCAATCCCAAATTACTATTGCATATATTCCACCATGGTGAACAACACTGATAAAATCCATAAGGTGGGGGAACTGATTCATCGTAAACGAAATAACAAGCCGATGCTTCTAAATTCTTTAATTGGATATCACTTACTTTTTTTTGGTTTGCACTTATTTTTATGTTTAAAAATAGTACAGTTATAAATGTGATACCGACCAATACATAAAATATTTTTTTCATGATTTTTTAGAAATTAAATTTTACAATTAACATATTACTCAAAATGAGTTGTGCTTTTTAATGCACATAATTAAAAAGCCATCATGATTCTTCTTTAATATTTTTGAATTACTTTATCTTTGTCACATCACCTCACTTTCTTTTTTAGGAAAGGTGCCGGGCAGGAAGCGGTTGCAACTCGCTGGTTGTGCTTCCTGCCCTTTCCCTTAGGGTTAAATATATTTTGAGAATTCTCTTGTTTTTCAATTATTTTTCTCATCTCCTCCTGGATCTCCTTAACAGCTGTCGATTCAATCTTCACCTCTTTACCGAGCAGTTCTTTTGCTGTTGCCACGGCTTTTTCGTGTTGTCCGGTTTCATCGTAAAGTTTTGCCAGCAGGTATTTGGAATAAAATCGACTTGGGTTCATGTGCCAGGCATGCAGGTATGCCTGCTCGGCCTGCGCGGTTTGTCTAAGTTTCTTATAGCTGTCGCCCAAAGCTGTATAAACTACGGTATTGGGGTAGTATTTGGCTGCCTGCTGCAATACGCCGACTGCTTCAGGGTATTTTTCAGCCATCGAAAGCGCTTTGCCGTAATTGGTCAGGAAATCGCCATTGGTTTTTAAAACCGGGTAGGCCTTTTTGTAATCATCAAGGCAATCATTGTAGATGCCGATGTTGTAAATATCGAATGCATTCTTCCAATCAGAATAGGCTGTTTGAATGTGTTGTATTCGTTCTGTTGCCAGCCAGAACAACCCAATAGATCCAATTAAGATAAAGGATTTTAAGGCAAATCTTACTGTTTGAGGGACAAAAGTCTGTTGCCTGTATGTTTTCACTTTTCGGCCCATTAGACCGGAAGCGGTTGCCAGGGCAACAACCAGACAGATTTTAATAGGCAGTATCTGAAAAGGGTAAGAAAATAACCCAAATACCAGGACCGATAAGATTACAGCACGTGAAAAAGGCAAAAGGTCCCAGTTCTGTCCTGTTTCTTCAACAGGTATTTGATCAGCTTGCAGTGATAAACCAGTATTGTTATTAGTCGTCCGCTCTTCCTTCGTTTCTTTTGATAGCCGGGTTTTGTATTGTACCGGAAATACAAGCCAAATGATGGCAACAAGCAACAGAATACCAATTAAGCCATTCTCGACCATTAATTGGATTGGTTCGTTAAAGGCATAATTGTTGTCCCCGGCAACCAGGACATCTTCCGAATTTGGATTTTGTTCAAAGTAGTCTGCCTGATAATCCATGTAGTGCGCCTTGAACTGATCAAAACCGTACCCGAAAACCGGCCTCTCTTTGATTATATTCATGCTTACTTTCCAAATCAACACGCGTCCATCGGCTGAACCCTTTTTCATCTGGTACAATCCGGCTCCGGTTATGGTTAACAAAACGATAAAAGAAGCAAGTAGAAATATTTGTTTTATACGGGTATCAAAATAGTCTTTAGCCCTTGAATAAAGACGGTACCTTATTGCGATCAGGTAAATTGAGGATACAGCAACTGCCAGCCAGGCGGCGCGGGATCGGGAAGCGGGCAGTACCAGAAACATACAAATTATGGAAATCAATGCTAAATATTTCAGGAAGAAACAATTAGTGTGCTCTGGCACCTGCAACTGTGCCCCAGGGGTGGGTTCCCCTATGCTGTTGTTATCGAAAAAATGGGTGATAAAGGGTACTTTTTTAAAAGAGGCCTTTATATGGATACAATAAGAAGTCAGTTTTACAAAGATTGGATGTTGTGTTGGAACACGCACTGAGTTATCGAAAAAATAAAAGCCTAGTGCAATCGGGAAAACAGCAGCCAGATAACCCGCGTACGGTCCCGGATTAAAAAAACTGCCGGTCATTTTAAATAACCCGTGATGGGAAGGATAGTATCCCCACAATTGTAGATTCCCATAAACGG
>JBAWXL010000248.1:0-6708 GCA_037144095.1 Bacteroidota bacterium | reverse complement strand
TTGGAACAAAGTTAAATGTTTTCCCTGTTTGGTTGTGGCTTGTCCACGTCGGGGGATTAGAATATATCATTTAAGTTAGTTGGCTGAAGAGCAAGAGCAATGAAAACTTCCTCGATGAGCGGTAAATGTTTCGATGAAAGTAATTTGCAATTTTGCTATGAACATCTGATAATTTAGCAACTTTAATGCATTTTCGGGGAAACAAAAAACCGCTGAAATTCAAAGATTTCAGCGGTTTTCGTTTATTTGCTTTATTTATCAGCGGAGAGAGAGGGATTCGAACCCCCGGACCCTTGCGGGTCAACGGTTTTCAAGACCGCCGCAATCGACCACTCTGCCATCTCTCCGCTGCAAAAGTAAAAAAATAATTTAAATCTACTACTTTTTGAAGAAATAAAAAAAAGGCTGCCCTTTTGAGACAGCCTTAAGTATCACAATTTCAATTAATTTTGTTTGTCTTTTAGCACTTCAATTAATTCGGGTAAATCCATGCCAATTGCTTTCAAACGCTCAATTGTTGGCACTCCGTTGGGAGTCCAGCCACGACGATGGTAAACAGCATCTAATAATTGTTCGTAGCGGTCTTCTCTATACGCTCTGGTGATGGCAACTTTTTCTTTGGCAGTTTTACCTTCCGGGTCAACTCCAATGAGTTCTTTCATTTGTTTATCGTAGCGTTCCTGACGTGAAAGGTATTCTTCTTCAGTAACAGGACCAGCGGCACGGTAAGGTTGTGCATCATGCACGCGTAAACCATATCCACGACGAATATTAAAAGTGCGTTGGAATTGATATACTCTTTCAGACTGAACTATGAGGGAGTCTTTATCTAAATCCAAGCCTGTAACGGCTTTATAAATGGTAACATAATTATCTACATGTTCAGGAACTTTGCCGGGTTCAGCCTGCAGATGATTGTCTTCGGGTTCAACATCATTCCATGGCAATTTACACAAACCCTGTAGACCAAACCAGGTGCGGAACATTGGAAAATAATATAAAGCTTCTGCTTTCTTTTCAAAGGTGGGGATTTGATTGTTTACCATATCCATGAAAATCAACCAGGCTTCATCATGTTGAGGACCTTTATTAGTCATAGCATAACCACCTTGTTGTGCAAGGGATTCCTTTGAAACATATTGTGAATATTCGAGTCCTTTGTTTTCCATGCCGATATCCTGAAGGAATTGAGCATCCCCCCATCCATTAGCAATAAAAAGTTCTTTCATTTTACGAACACCAAGTCCGGCGATCAATCCAAAACCTTCACCACGGGCAAGTTGATGCAGGATTTCCATTGCGCCATCAGCATTACCAAAATTCAATTTAATTCCTCCGGTTCGTTCATCGTTTAAAATACCGTTTTCATAACATTCCATAACAAACCCAAGTATAGTTCCCCATGAGATGGTACAAATTCCATAGGTATCGCAATAGAAATTGGCTTCAATAGTGAAGTCAGGGTCGAAAATGCCGGCACATGAACCTAATGAGGCAGCAGTTTCGTATTCGGGACCATCCACTATAACTCTGGTGTCTTTGTAAGGACCAGTTCTCAATAGATAATTATCAACTCCTTTTGCACATGACATATTGCAGCCAATCCAACAACCATCGGGCACATTCTGTGTGAAACGTGCTTTATAAACATCTGCATGCACATTTATTGCATCTGGATGACTTCCGAATTTGAAATTATTGGTGGGAAATAAATCATAATCATTCATAATATGGGTAAGATGTGCAGTGCCAATTTTGCGCATCTGACATTGTGAATCATCCAGTTCGCGCATTTCTTTATTGAAGCGTTTGCCACGTTCCATAATGGGAGCCATGTCTACAACATTATTCATATTCCCTTTAACTCCGGCTACTTTTGCAACCACAGCCAATATCTTTTTATCGCGAAGCACGGTTCCAATTCCGCCACGACCGGCTTGTTTTAAGCGAACTACTTTACGTTTTACATCATAAAAAGTAAAGTTAAGCATTCCGATAAGTGAATGATCTGCTGCAGTTCCTGCCGAAACTACAGAAACATTCATCTTGTCTTTTTCATCATTTGAAAACACTTCATGTAATTCTTCGGCAAGCACATGGCTGTCGATGGGGAGGTTTTCAGCATCGAAGATTTCTACTTTTCCATTAACACCATCAATGAAAACGATTACTTCTTTGTTGGATTTTCCTTGCAATTCCATTGAATCGAAACCGGAGAATTTCATGAAAGGTCCAAAATACCCTCCTACATTGCTGTCGACAACAATGTCAGTTTGGGGAGAAATGGTTACTACAAGAGACTTACCTGTTCCCGAATACTGCGTAATACCGCAAATAGGACCTGTGTTGATTACGATTTCATTTTCAGGGTCGTTCCATTTGGTTTCGGGTTTGGTTGCATCCCAAAGTAGTTTCAAACCAAAACCTTTTCCACCAACAAATTTATCTTTCATCAGTTGTGAAACGGGTTTTTCATTAATTGTATGATCCCCAACATTCACATACAAGGTGCGCATGTTGTATCCCTTATCGATGGGTTTTAATTCATACTTCCATTCTTTCAGTAGTTTGTGTTTAGTTTTAAATTCCTGAAGATCCATATTTTTATGTTTTTAGATTGTTTTGATATAAAGCGACAAATTTAGAAAAAGTTTGAAATTTTAAGACTTTTTATTCGGAAAAATGAAAAATATATTTGATTTGACTTTTCAAAAACGCATTTATTTGAGTATGTTTGCTGCTTTTATGTAATTTTGCAGCTCATTTAGAAGCATTATGGCAGAACAAGGCATCAAAATAAAGAATAAAAAAGCAGCATTTGAATATCATTTGCTCGATGTTTTTGTTGCTGGAATACAATTGCAGGGAACTGAAATTAAATCGATTCGCGAAGGGAAAGCCAGTTTGGTGGATGCTTATTGTACGTTTACAGGAAATGAGTTGTTTGTAAGAAGTATGCACATTGCCGAATATGTTTTAGGAACTCACTATAATCACGAGCCCAAACGCGACCGCAAATTGTTACTTAACAGAAAAGAACTGCGTAAAATTCAGACGAAAACAAAGGAAAAAGGACTTACGATTATTCCAACCTTACTTTTCATCAATGAAAAAGGATTTGCAAAGTTAGAAATTGCCATTGCCAAAGGGAAGAAATTATACGATAAACGCGAAAGTCTTAAAACAAAAACCATAAAACGCGATATTGCCCGCCATAGCGAAGATTAAAAACCTTCGTCGCCTCCCCCATTTTCACCTTGATTTCCTTGTGGTTTCTTACGCATTTTTTGAGGAGCATTGTTGATAATCTTATACGTAAAATTCAAAAACAGAATTTGAGATTCTCTTTTTCTGACGCTAACATAAGAAAATCCTACACCGGATTGAACTCCTTTAAATTGTTGGGTGTTAAAAATATCCGACATTCTTAGCCCTACACTCATTTTATTTTTAATGATATCCATCTTAAGAGCGGCATCAATATTATATCCCGGATTCATAGTTCCCTGGGGCGTTACCATTGCTCCGCGATAATTAAACACCAACTGAAGTTCAAGTTTTTTAAAGAAGGTCATAAACGAATTGGCTCGCATGGTCCAGCTATAGTTATCGTTTGTTAGATTGGTTTGCATATTATCGCCATTAATGATGGTGCGGAAATAACTTCCTGTTAAATTCATTCGCCACCATTGCAGAAAATCTTTATCGGCAACCACTTCCAAACCATAAGAAGTTCCGGAGGTCATGTTTTTAGAAGTCATGTTTGTTACACCGTTTGAGTCGATGAAACTCCAACGTTTTATTACATCGTTTATATTCTTATAAAAAATTGAAGTGCTTAATGAAGAAGATTTCCAATACTTGGCATATCCCAATTCGATTGAGTTGATATATTCGGGTTTTAGATATGGATTCCCATATTGAATTTGCAGAGGGTTTGAATAGTCGACAAAAGGATTTAAAGACCAGACATCAGGACGGTTTATCCTGCGGCTGTAGCTTAATTGGATTTCGTTTTGTTTGCCTAATTTATAGGTGGTATGTAAGCTGGGGAAAAAATCTAAATAATTATTCTTGAAACTTTCGTTAAGTGTGATTTGATCAACTTTGGTTTGAGTGAGCTCTGCGCGAACTCCAATCTGAAAACTAAATTTGTTGAAGACCTTTGAAAAAATAAGATACAAAGCATGCACCTGCTCGTTATAGGCAAAATGATTGCTTAGCAGAGGGTTGTTTATCCATACTGAAGAAGTATCGATGAAGTTTTTCAGAATATAATTCTGATCCATATCGCGCAGACTATACTTATATCCGGTTTCTATCCGCATGGTCGAATCGAAAGGATGCACATAATCCATTTGTGCATTGAGCTGATTATTTAAAAACTGTGAATTTGTGTTTTGTTTGATGGGAAATGAATCTTCAGAATAGTTTGTGTTAAAATACTGAAGAGCAGTATTGTTTATTTCATTGCCTGTATTTTGACTAAATGAAACATCTGCCGTAAGTGCTTGTTCTTTCTTCTTGAAATTCTTACGATAATTTAGGGTATACTCCCAGGTGTGATTGTCTCCATCTTCTGTTTCGTTCGATTCGGAATAGGTGTTGAAATTGTGATTGCTATCATAACCGGTGCTTTTCAGCAGACTTTTGTTGGTGCTAATATTTGTATTGTAATTTGCTGCTAGTGTAAGTGTTTGTGAGCTGCTTATAAAGAAATCGGCGCCCAGTTTATATCCAGCTGAGTTATTCCTTCTGCTTCCATTCGATTGCTGATGATAGAAATAGGAGGTGTCGGTGAGTGTTGTGTTTCTGTCACTTCTCGACCAATTTACACTGTTGCGTATTCCACGATCGAAACTTCCGAATATATTTACCTTGCCAAAATTATAGCTCAAATTGATACTTCCGTTATATTTATCGTTCCAACCTGCATTCAGGTTGACAGTGCCATTCAAACCAAAGTTCATTTTCTTTTTAAGTTTAATGTTGATGATGCCCGACATGCCCTCTGCCTGGTATTTTGCCGAAGGATTGGTGATAAGTTCAATGGTTTCGATGGATGAGGCGGGTATTTGATCGAGTATTGCCTGCCGACTTGAGCCCGAAAGCGTTGAAGGTCGTCCATCAATCAATACGGTTATGTTGCTATTTCCGCGAAGACTTAAATTGCCGTCGGCATCAATGGTCACGGAAGGGACATTCTGAAGCACATCCACAGCAGTTCCGCCCGAACTTACCAAACTCTTTTCAACGTTCACCACTTTTTTATCGAGTTTGAATTCCATCGTTTTTCGTTCGCTCACAATGTCGGCTCCTTTCAGGCTTGCCGAGGTTTCAGAGAGTTTAATGCTTCCTAAGTCAACCTCAGCGGCATCGGGTTTTATCACAAAAGAAGGCACAGTAATGGGTGCAAAGCCAATAAAATTAACCTTGGCATAGTATTTCCCGAAAGGCACTTTTTCGATAGTGAATTTTCCTTTTCCATTGGTGATGCCACCGTTTACCATGGTTGAATCTTTCACTTTAAAGATCACCACATTGGCATATTCGATGCCCTGATTGGTCTTGCTGTCGACTACGATGCCTTTCACTATGCCCTGGGGTGCCATACCCTGCCCCATATTGCCTCCTCTGTTTTGTTGAGCGCTGAGTTGCAGAGTTGATAAGCTGAAGAGGAAGATTAAAGTGAGTTGAGAGAATAATTTCATACTATGACTTTTAATTTAATGCGATGGTTTAGACCATCCTTGTTTATTTTGGTTTAATTTATTGTGTTAAATCTATTGAATAGTTGGATTATCCATCACTTCGATACATTTGTAATTTGAAAATAATCTTTGCGTATCTCTGCGTTAAGATTGTTAAACGCAAAGTTCGCAAAGATTTTCCGCAGAGAAGCGCAGAGGGAGCTTTTGTTTATTGATTGTATTAATTTCATATTACAAGGCACTTAATAATTTATGTCAATCCTATTCTAAATGACTTATATTTAGTTCTTTTTATACTGTTGAAAGATATTCCATAAAAAGACCTAAGCCTTTCTTCTTTTCTTCATCAAACGAAAAGCTGATGTTTTTATTTAGATAGGCTATGGCCAGGTCTTTTTCGATGCGGGGCGGATAATGCTCAACCGAAGCTTCGATGCGTTCGACTCCCCATTTTAGAGCAGCATTCAACTGATTGATTTGCGCTTGCAAAACCCCCTCTTGTGCCACCCAAACGGCAAACACAAAGGGCAGCCCCGTGTGTTGCTTCCATTGTTCGGCTAAATCATATACGTAAGGGTACTGATTTTCGAGACCAAAGGTTTTGTCGCCAATGAGCACCACCGAATCATAATCAGCATAATCTTTCTGATTATCTTTATCTATGGAAGACCATTGGGGATTGATTTTCCAATAGTTGTCAGCCAGATATCGAACCAGACGAACCGAAGTGAGCGATTCGCTATCGAGATGAATTTGGCGAATTTCGTGCAGAGGCACACGGCTAAACAAAGCCACCGTAAGCACCTTGCCCACAGCGCCAATGCAATAGTCGCTCACCATTCGAAAGCCTTGCAATTGAGCCAAACCTCCTACCGGAACCAGACCTATCTGCGCTTTCCCCTCCCTGAGCAGGCGGGCACAATTGGCAGGATGTTCGATCAACAAACGGCTGTTTTTCATTGCAAACGAATGCTCCAAACCATAAATAAATGGAAGG
>JBAWXL010000247.1:0-6748 GCA_037144095.1 Bacteroidota bacterium | reverse complement strand
GCTGAGCTTGTGTATGTTTCTACTTCTAATCAGTTTGGCAGATTTGAAAATGTGGAGGTTAAACCGGGTGATTATGATATTGTTTTCGCTTGCGCGGGCATGCAATCGCAAACCATTAAAGGGTATCATTTTTCGCCGGGCTCTGAAGAAATTCATCATATAATCTTTAAGGCTGTTTAACACTTATTCTTTATTGAAGATTTTTAATGAAAAGGCTTGCCTCGGGGTGAGCCTTTTTTGATTTAGGATTTGAGATTAAAGATTTATGATTTAAGAATTATGATTTAAAATTTAGGGGGAAAACCTAACAGGTTTTTGAAACCTGGTAGGTTTGGAACTGCTGATTTATTTGCTTCTTATTGATTTTTGTTTTAGAACGAAATAAATCTTTAGCCATCAGGCAACTTTTGGATGATTAATAGTGTCTTAGAAATAATTCAAAACCTTTTTATTATGAAAAAGCTATTCTTTATTTTAAGTCTATTGTTGATGGTTCAACATGTATTTGCACAGGTGCCTACACAACCCGGCACGCCCACGGGCGATACGCTAATTTGTCAGAATGATTCGAATCGCACCTATGTAACAAGCGGAAGTGCAAACGCTACAAGCTATCATTGGGTGATTTCGCCTGTTTCGGCAGGTACAATTAGTGGTACAGGAACCGCCGGCACTGTTGATTGGAGTGTTTTTTTTAGTGGCACTGCGCAAATCAGCGTTACAGCCATAAATGCTTCGGGGCAGACTTCTTCTCAAATCCTGAATGTGGTGTTGAAGCCTTTGCCCGGCAAACCGGGAACGCCTGTTGGGGTTACGCCCATTTGCGTGGGAACCTTGAGCAGTGATTTTACGACCACGGGTGGAACCAATGCCACAAGTTATCTGTGGAAAGATTTGACCGATACCTTAAATACGTTTAGCGGAACGGGAGCCACGGGGACTCTGATATGGAATCCTACTTTTTCGGGCGTGGCAAGAGTGGTAGTTTATGGCGTTAACTCGTGTGGTGTGGGACCAAATTCAGATTCAATTATGATATCTGTAGTTCCATCACTTACTTTACCCACTACCCCTGCAGGACCTTCTCCTCTTTGTCAAGGAACCGACACTTCAGTTTATACCACCACCGGTCCCAACTTTGCAACAAACTATCAATGGCATATCTTACCACCAGCCGCAGGAACCATAGGCGGAACAGGCTTAACAGCCACAGTTCACTGGCTTTCGAATTATATTGGAACCGTGAAAATATTTGTTGCAGATTCGAATTCATGCGCAAGCAGTGCTTTAAGCTCGGACACTTTATTTGTTGTTCTTAATCCAACCCCATTAACCCCTATAATTACAGATAATGGAAATGTTTTACATTCAGACTATGCAACGGGCAATCAATGGTACGACCAGAATGGGATAATTGTTGGTGCCATATATCAGAATTATACACCATCAACAAACGGTGATTATTATGTAATGGTTACACTTAATGGATGTAGTACTCTGGCATCAAATACTATTCAGGTATTAGGTATGAATATTCAATTTGTCGAAAACTATAATGCTATTCAAATCTATCCCAATCCGGCAAGCGAGGAACTCACAATAGAAGCCAAATCAAATAATGATAAAATCGAATTTGAAATCCTAAACCCACAAGGTCAGCTTATTTATAAGGAAAGTTTTATTGAAAAAGCCACTGTTCAAACCCGTAATTTTGCTAAAGGAGTGTATATTATTAAACTTGATGATGGGAGGGGGTTTGAGTTTAGGAAGATGGTGAAGGAGTGAGTTGGGGTTGAGATTTAGGATTTAGGGGGAAACCTAACAGGTTTTTGAAACCTGGTAGGTTTTTTTCTTTAGATTGGTTTATTTCGTATAGTTTTAAATGTAAAACGAAATGAATCTTGAGCTCACTCTAAAAGGTATCAGAGAATAAAAAATAGCCACTGATTCACTGATTTTTTTTAATTTAAATGACTTTGATAATAAGTGTCATCGGGAGTAATATTTTTTTATTTATTTCAGACAAAAGCTTTTGGGAGATAACTTTATAAATGATTCCAAATATAAAATGACCGGAGAAGGCAAGCATTTTATTTACAGTAAGTTTGTGAAGTGCCGGCTGTAATATTTTGTTCAGCCTATGTTCAATTATATCATTTTATATTTGCATTATTATCAGAAAGTCTAAGCGACTTATATCCTTGTTTTTTTTCTTATTTCACGAAAAAAATCAAAAATCAAGCACTAATTCCAATTTTTTATTTACTTTTATGAACAAATTTAAATCACCCTTGTTACTGATTTCACAAGAAAAGAAATAAGATGCCGCAAGATTACATACCCGTCCTGATTCAGCTCATCATAGCCCTTGGTTTTATTGCAACTACCATTGGGTTGAGCCATTTTATCGGTGCTAAACACTACTCTCGTGCCAAGCTCGAGAACTTTGAGTGTGGTATCGAAGGTATGGGCAATGCACGTAGCCCTTTTTCGGTAAAATATTTCCTCATTGCCATACTTTTCGTGTTGTTTGATGTAGAAGTGATCTTCATGTATCCCTGGGCAGTTAATTTTCAGGCGCTGGGCAAAGATGGTTTCCTCGAAATGTTCTTGTATATAGGACTCGTGCTCGCGGGATTTATTTATATTTTGCTCAAAGGGGCTTTTAAATGGGATAAACCTTCCTAACCAATATAAAAAGACAGCAATATAATGGCAATACCTCCTTCAAATATCAACCCACCTATCATCACAGAGATGCCTGATGGCGTTCAGGGGAAAGGATATTTTGCCACTTCCTTCGAAAAAGCCGTTGGCTTGGCACGTAAGAATTCTATATGGCCACTACCCTTCGCTACTTCTTGTTGTGGCATCGAATTTATGGCAACGATGGGTGCCCATTACGACCTTGCGCGCTTTGGTTCGGAAAGACTTAGTTTTTCGCCCCGCCAAAGCGACCTCCTGATGGTTATGGGTACTATTGCAAAGAAAATGGGACCTGTTTTGCGCGAAGTCTACATCCAAATGGCAGAACCCAAGTGGGTGATTGCTGTCGGAGCCTGTGCTTCGAGCGGCGGTATCTTCGACACCTACAGCGTGCTTCAGGGCATCGACCGCATCATACCTGTAGATGTCTATGTTCCCGGTTGTCCTCCCCGTCCCGAACAAATTATTGACGGAATATTAAGAATTCAAGACCTCATTGGCAACGAGCATCTCAGAAGAAGAAGTTCAAAAGAGTACGATGACTTGATGCACTCATATAATATGGAATAAACTTGAGAGAACTATGAAGAAGAAACAAGATTCAAGAGGAAAATTCCAAGAACCAAGTCTCAAATTCCAAATTCCAAGGGGGGAAGTAGTATGCTAAATATGGAAAAGAAAACAGATCTTTGCGAAAGGTTATTGCAGTTTGCTGTGGATGTAATTCTCTATTTACGGACTGTGAAAAATTCTGTTGAAACTATAGATACAAAGAGGCAACTAATAAAATCATCTACTTCAAGTGGTGCAAATTATGAAGAATCTCAAGGATCACTAACCAAACCTGATGTCAGGACTAAGATTGGTATTTCATTAAAAGAAATGCGTGAATCTAATTATTGGCTCCGCATATACAGCCGCATGAAACTCGGCAATGTAGAACAAAGTGATTATCTTGTTAAGGAATCTTCTGAATTAAAACTGATTCTTGCTTCGATATTAAATAAACTTGCTGTCTTTTTTTTCTTTTCTTGGGGCTTGAAATTTGGAATTTGGGGCTTGGGACTTATTGCATTTAAAACCATTATAGGATAAAATGAACAATTAAACTTTATAGTAGTAACTCATGTATAAATTAAACACCGAAAGAGACCAGTTAGTGCTAAGCAAGCTACAAAATAGCTTTGCCGATGGTGTTTTGTCACATGAGTTTTTCACCGATATGCTTTGCATTACATTGAATAAAGATATCATACACGATGCGCTGCTTTTCCTTCGCGATGAGGTGGAGTTGCAATATAATTTCCTTACTACCCTTTGCGGGATGCATTATCCTGATAAGGAGCAACTCGGAGTGGTGTATCATTTGCATAGTTTCGTTCATAATCATCGCATTCGCATTAAGATTTTCACCGATATTAATTCCCCTATCATACAAACCGTGACCAATATTTGGCCCACTGCCAATTGGATGGAGCGCGAAACTTATGATTTTTACGGAATACAATTCGAAGGACATCCAAGCTTAAAGCGTATTTTAAATATGGATGAAATGACCGACTTCCCAATGCGAAAAGACTTCCCTCTGGAAGATCAAACCCGCGAAGATAAAGACGATACTATGTTTGGAAGAAGAAAAAATGCCTGATCGATGGACGAAAACACAACACATATCAACACGGCAATGAATCAGGATTACTGGGATAAAGATATCGTTAAGGCTGAAGAACACAAGGAGTATAATACGCTCAATGTGGGTCCTACGCATCCTGCCACGCATGGCGTTTTCCAGAACATTATGCACATGGATGGGGAGTTTATTGTGGATACCGAGCAAACTATTGGCTACATTCATCGTGCTTTTGAGAAGATAGCCGAGCGACGTCCATTTTATCAGATTACGCCTCTCACCGATCGTTTGAATTATTGTTCTTCACCCCTCAACAACATGGGTTGGCACATGACTGTAGAGAAATTACTGGGCATAGAAACCCCAAAACGCGTGGATTATCTCCGCATCATTGTCATGGAACTGGCTCGCATTGCCGATCATCTTATTTGCAACAGTGTTATTGCCGTCGATTGCGGGGCGCTCACCGGATTCACCTATCTTTTTCAGGACAGGGAATTCATTTATGAGATTTACGAAGAGATTTGTGGGGCAAGATTAACCACCAATATGGGAAGGATAGGCGGATTTGAGCGTAACTTCAGCCCGAAAGCATGGGATAAGGTTCGTCATTTGATAAAGTCGTTGCCCGCTAAGTTAAAGGAGTTCGAAAGACTGCTGGTACGCAACCGTATCTTTATGGATCGCACCATTAATGTGGGGGCTTTCCCTGCCGAACGTGCCCTGGCGTATGGTTTTACGGGTCCTAACCTCCGTGCCTGCGGCGTGGATTATGATGTTAGGGTGATGAATCCCTATTGTTCTTATGATGAGTTTGATTTCATTGTGCCCATCGGTCAGAATGGGGATACTTACGACCGCTTTATGGTTCGTGAAGAAGAAATGTGGCAGAGTTTGCACATCATACAGCAAGCCCTCGATAAATTAGATGCCATGGAGGATAAAACTACTTATTTTGCAAAGGATCCACGCTTTGTTTTGCCTCCAAAAGAGAAGGTTTACAACAATATGGAAGCGCTTATCTGGCATTTTAAAATCATTATGGGCGAAACGGATATCCCTGCGGGAGAAGTGTATCATTCCATCGAAGCCGGCAATGGGGAGTTGGGTTTTTATCTGGTAAGTGATGGAGGGAGAACGCCTTTCCGCTTGCATTTCCGCCGTCCGTGTTTCATCTATTATCAGGCATATCCTGAAATGGTGAAAGGTTGTATGTTGTCGGATGCCATTGTTACGATGAGTTCGATGAATGTTATAGCGGGGGAGTTGGATGCTTGAGGAAATTTAGGCTGTAGGCTTTAGGCATTAGTCTTTAGGAAGAAGAGCCAAAAAACCAAGTCTCAAATTAAATTAAACCACCGTAATTTTTATTTTTACATTTTCAAGGGAATCTTTTGCAGAGATAATTAAATTATATTGAGCATGAGTGCCAATATTTTGTACTTCAACACGGCTTGTTTGACCGCCAACGATAATGCTTGCATAATTTGGCACTACTGTAGGATTTGGAGTGTTGCTAAGGAAAATAGCTGCAACGCCTGTACTCAGATTTTCAATTTTAAACACACTACTGAAATTAAACTTCACGTTAGCGGCATTAATTATTGATCCGGCAGAAATTTCAAAAAGATATTCATTTTCATAAAGGAAATCAGCTCCACGTGTAATACCGTCGAGAAGTTGGGCATCGAAATATTTTTCAATTTTTGAAAGATCAGCGATGTTTTCATTGCATGTTTGAAAAAATATCGATAATAACACGGTTCTCAAATCACTTACGTCATCTGTTTTGTTACTTACATCTTGCTTTATATCACGAAATTTATCGCTTTTTGTTTGATACATTGCCTTTATTTCATTCACAAAATCAGTAACCGAAGTCAGAATAGTTGATAAATCAGGTTTACGGGTAACGCCTAACAATAATTCATCATACGTCTCCATAATTGTTATTAAAGAACCACTATAAAAATGAGATTTAGTATTCAAATGCAATTCATTTACAATATTCACATTATTACCGGTGAGGGTCATTACTTTAGTCTCATATTCGGTCAGTTTATCAATGATATATTGCTTTTTATCTTTAATATCAAGAATATCGGTATGGCGTTCGCCCCTATCGAGATTGGTATTTCTAACTAATAATTTATATGCCGCCAGCCTGGGATTCAGCAAATCTATCATACTTTGATAAAAAGGACTGATAGGTGGATAACTCGCCATTTCGATAAAATTATTGCAAAAACTTTCGATATTTTTCTGCGGAAAATCTTCCAAAGTTAGTAAATCGGAAAGTGTATGTCTGATCAATTGACGTATATCGTTTTCTATTGTACTCATTTTGAATTAATTTTATTGGTTCTATAACGGATAGGGTGGGTAATCAAATTTTAGTTTACCAGCTATAAA
>JBAWXL010000246.1:0-6790 GCA_037144095.1 Bacteroidota bacterium | reverse complement strand
TAAGTCCGATGGTACCATTTGTACCTGATGCACCTGTTGCCCCCGCATTACCAATAAAGCCTTGAATCCCCTGATTCCCTTGTGCTCCTGTTTGTCCTGTAGTTCCTTGCAAGCCTTGTATCCCAGCAATTCCTGAACTTCCTGTTGCTCCTGTTGCCCCTCCTGTACCACTTTGGGCTGCATATAAAGCATAAGGAACAGATATAAATTGTTTTGTGCCAACCAGCTGATAGTTTGTCCCACCTAACGGATCAATTTCTACTTTTAAATAATATGAACTGCTTCCCCAATTAATAGAACTAAATGATCCAGTAGCAAGACTTCCTTGTCCGATTTTTAAGGAAAATAAGCCAAAACCATCAGTGGTTGTATTATGTGTTTCAATAAATATTGGAGTTCCAAATGCACTTCCATTTAAAATGCTTAAACGGAGTGATACTGATTGATTTGAAATTATTTCCCCACTGTTATTCCTTGCAATTCCCTGGTAATTTATAGCCTGAGGGGTTTGGGCATTTGAACTTGCATATAGCAGAATAATGCAAATGACTAAAAAAGATATAGTTTTCATGATAAGTTATTTTAATTTACAATTGTCAGTTATTTAATAATTAATTCTATTTCTTAATCCCCTAATCTTCTACTATTCCTAAGTTTATAAAACACCAAAATGGAGAGTAATGAAAATACTTTATATGGAAGTACTTTTATTAGTTCTTCAAAACAAAATTGGGTTTGTATTGAAAGGATAAAACGTTGATCGGTTAAAAAAGAACAATGAAAAATTCTGATGCAAAATTGCAACGATTTTCATCGCTTGTCAATCGCATAATCATGCGATAGAGGGTATAACGTGTTGATTGTTTTAGACTAATCTTTCGTTAATGGCTTTCGAAATGGCTTCGTTCAGACTGTGAACATGCAGTTTTTCGTAAGTGTGTCGAATATGTGTGCGGACAGTATCAATGGACATGTTAAGTTCATCAGCCACCATTTTATAACTGAGTCCTTTTGAAATACACTTTAAGACTTCAGTTTCGCGGGTAGTGAGCTGATAGTCTGCCTTTGCTGCCAAGGTTGGAGTTCGGAACAAATCAAGTGTTTTACGTGCTATGCCAGAAGACATAGGAGCTCCGCCGTTCATAACATCTTCAATGGCTTCCATTATTTTTGCCGGACTTGTTTTTTTCAACAGATAGCCACTTGCTCCATTGTAAATACAGTCGAATATATGTTGATTATCATCAAACACGGTAAGCATGATGACTTCGATATCAGGATAGAGTTGCTTTACAATTTTCACACCTTCCTCTCCTTTGATGCCCGGCATTTCAATGTCCATCAGTATCACATCAGGAATACTGGTTTGCAAATCATCTTTAATCGCATTGCAATGGGGATATGCACCACTGAGGCTAAATCCGGGAGTACCTTTTATCAACATCGAAAGACTATCGCGCAGGTCATCGTTATCTTCAAAAACACTTACATTAATCAACTTTTCCATGAGTAAAATTTTTTACAAAATTACTGTATTGCATAGGGTTTTGAAATAGCATAATCATGCGATGGGCATAATTAAACTGATGCAAGTGCCACTGTTTAAGACTGAATCTATTTGAAATTGGGCATTCAATCCTTCTGCTCTCTTACGCATGTTGACCAAACCATTCCCTGACGATTTTAATACATCATCAAACCCAATGCCGTTATCAGTAACCTTTATTATCAAATTCCCATTTTCAATAGTTACCTGAAGGATAGCTTGAGAACATGCCGAGTATTTTGCAAGGTTATTGATGGCTTCTTTCATAATCAGGTAGAGGTCGCGCCTTTGCTCCATAGGAATATGAATGGCAGATATATCGCCTTTGGCAACAAAACCAAACTCTATGTTTTTTGCTTCTAATAATTCAGAAGCATATTCTTTGATATGGGTGAAAATATTCTCCAAAGAGTTATTCGCAGGATTCATCATCCAAATGATTTCACTCATTTTTTCGAGCACTGTATGCGTTTGATTTTTTATCCTATAGAGCTTTTCTTCGGGATGCATGGCTGATTTTTCATCCATATTGGCAATAATATTAATGGAACTCAAGGTGGACCCTACTTCATCATGCAAGTCGCGGCTAATGCGCGTACGTTCCTGATCTAATGCCTGTTGTTTTTCAAATTCCGTTTTGTAAATACGCAATTTGCGGCGTGTATATAGTCGTATACCCAAAAGTAAAGTCACAATTATCACCATTACCACACATATTCTAAACCACCAGGTTTGCCACCAAGGAGGTGTAATAATAATAATCAGCGATTTTCCTTTTTCATTCCATAAACCTGTATTATTACTTGCTTTAACATAAAACACATATTTGCCTGGATCGAGATTGCTATAGGAAGCTTCATTTTTATTGCCGCTCATCACCCAATCATTATCAACTCCTTCTAATTTATAAGCATATTGATTGTTTTCGCTATGCGAGAAGTTAAGTGCAGCAAATTCGATAGAAATAAAGTTTTTATTGTAAGGAAGTGTAATTTCATTAATATCATTCAGGTTCTCAGAAAAGACGGTGTCGCGATTGAGTACTTTAAAATTGTTGAATACAATATCAGGAAGTTGAGTATTACCATTAAACAAATTGGTATTTGTTTCGTAAAGAGTGGTTCCATCAGAAGTATAAAGTGTTCCATCTTCATTGCAAAAACCTACAATCCTGGCTCCCATTTCCAAATGCATGGCTTGTTTTGGAAACAGGAATTGATTATGGATAGGATCAAAACGACAAATCTCTTCATCCGTACTCATCCAAATATACCCCCTGTTATCTTCCGTCATACCATCAAGGGTTATTTGCCGTGTGTCAACATTAGTAGAAACAAAATCAAACATTCCGGTTTGAGAATTATATTTCTGGAGTCCTCCCCCCACACTACTTCGCCAGATGTTTCCTTTTTTGTCTTTAATCAAATCCCTGCCGTCGTTATAACTTTTATCATTTGGTTTGTAAGACATGCAAATGAAACTTCTGTTCTTACGAATGAAGGTAAAAATGCCATCAAAGGAGCTAAACCAAATGTTTCCGTCCTTGTCTTCGAAACATGGTTTAATGATATCAGAGCCAATATATATTGGGTTATATAATTTCTTTGAGTAATGTGTGCAAATATGATCTTCAGGGTTATAATCGTACACACCATGCATATAAGTCCCCATCCATAGATGCCCGTGGCTGTCTTCTAATACAGATGTCAGCGAAAAATTGGTTCCTTTGCCAACCGGAAAATCAGGATATACCTTTAAAGGAATGAATTTCCCCTTTATCTTGTCGTATTTCATGATTTGAAATTGTGAAATAGCAAGGTAATCTCCATTGTGATCTTTAATGATTTCCTGTATGCCGCATTCCTTTTGATTCTTATCTCTATAGGTTTTATTAACTTTCAGTGTATTGTTTTTCAAATCTACTTCGTAAAGACCTGCGGCATCCCAGGTTCCTATAAAGAGTTTGTTTTGATCTTTCACCTTTACAACAGAGTTTAAATTGAACTCGGTTTTAGGGTCGATTTTACATAATTTCCGAATATCATAACTCTTCACCAATTGGTCGTAGGGGTCGGCTTTCACAATTTTATTTCCTACATTGAACCAGGTACATCCGGATTTATCTTTGAAGATATGGCTTATTATAGGGTTCTGCTCATCAGGAAAAGACAGTGGATTATCCGGTTGATGTTGAATTGAAACGTATTTCTTTGAGTTCGTATTGAAAACAAACAAACCTCCTAAAGAAGTCCCTACCCACAATTCACTATCTGATTTTTGGGTAATAATGCTGGTGTTATAAAAATTGTCATCAACAAGAATATTAGTATATTTCGTGAACTCAGATTCCTTAGGTTTAACTCCAATTGGAATTATCCCACGCGGACTGTTCCAATATCCGGTATATAGTGTTCCATCCTTGCTAGTCCATAGGCATTGAGTGGGCCAAAATACCAGTTTATCTCCATATCCTGGAAATGTACCCGGGATTCTTTTTCCAAAATTCTCATTCAATATGTTAAAAGTCAATACCCCATTATCAGTAGCAATATATAGAAAACCAACTTTGCTCTGTGCCAGATCAAAGGTGCGCATGTTTTTTATATATAGTGAATCGGGCACAGTGAAAGTTGTAAATTTATCTTTTGCCTGTTCATATTTTGTAAGGTTTTTTCTTCCTGAAGAACTGATCCAGATAGTATTAGTATTATCTTCTACCACGCCGGATACAAAATCATTAAACAAAGTATCCGAATAATTAAAGTTTCGAAAGATATAGGTTGAAGTATTCAGAATGCTTAAACCTGAAACGGTTTTAATCCATAACATGCCATGCGAATCAGCAAGATAAGGAAAACATGAATTACTTGCAAGCGATTTCGGATTATCTTTTTCGTGAACATAGCGCTTGAAATTATCCCCATCAAAACGATATAAACCATCTGTTGAGCCTATCCAAATGTATCCGTATTTATCCTGAGAGAATCCACCGATTTTACAAGGTAGTGCAGGATAAGTATAGAAAACCACCTCATTGTCTGGTTTCCAAACAATAGGAGTAGTTTGCGAAAACCCTACAGCAAAATGAATTAAATAGACTAATAAAATATATAGTTTCTTTTTGTTCATCTGGGTTATGCGATGTTGATATAAGTGAAATTACATTGTATAAGCATTTTACTAATAGACTTAAATATAAATAATATTCAATTAAAGAAATATAATGTCAAACCAAGCTTGTTCTCTTTTTTCATTTGCAAATATAATCAATTCTTTGCTAATAAATATATTTTGGCATTTATATTGTTAATATTTTCATTTTAGGTTTAATCATTTTAAAGATAACACTAAAGATATTTCTCAATTGCTTGAAAAATGTTTATATTGAAATGAATTTGCAATACCGTTCTAAAAATAGGGTAATTTGCAATCACAATATTAAACTAAAGCCACATCATTTTATCTTTTTAGCCCGTTGGTTGAAACCAACGGCAATGAATTACCCTTTGTGTATCTTTGTGTAAAACCTTTGTGAAACTTCGCGTTACTGCTTCTTCAAATTACCAAATCACTAAATCGCCAACATAGCAAATTCTATAATTCCCCATTTCAACTGCTTCCCAAAAGTCTACACCACTAAAAGTCTAAAAGTCTCTTCCTATTAAAAATTATTTCTACTTTTGAACACTCATTTTAAACCGAAAAATCCCATGAATATAGACACATTTCAAGCTGCCATTTTGCAGGGAATTCCTAAAGTTTTGCCACCTCCTGCTGCGGTGGATACTAAGGTAAGCCATGCCCCAAAGCGTAAAGATATTCTCACAAAAGACGAAAAGAAACTTGCCCTACGAAATGCCCTTCGCTATTTTCCCCCACAGAATCATGCGGTGCTTGCACCTGAATTTGCCAACGAACTAAAGCAATTCGGAAGGATTTATATGTATCGTTTTCGCCCCGATTATAAAATATTTGCACGAAGCATCAACGATTTTCCGCATCAATCCCGTCAGGCAGCCGCCATCATGCTAATGCTGTCCAATAATCTGGATGATGCAGTTGCCCAACATCCTCACGAACTTATTACCTATGGTGGCAATGGAGCTGTTTTTCAAAACTGGGCACAATACCTACTCACGATGCAGTATCTTGCTCAAATGATCGATGAGCAAACCCTGGTGCTATATTCAGGACATCCGATGGGTTTGTTCCCTTCGCATAAAGATGCTCCTCGGGTGGTGGTTACCAATGGCATGGTCATTCCCAATTATTCCAAACCCGACGATTGGGAAAAATTCAATGCCTTAGGCGTTTCGCAATACGGACAAATGACTGCTGGCTCATTTATGTATATTGGTCCACAGGGCATAGTGCATGGCACCGCCATCACTGTCCTCAATGCCGGACGAAGGATACAAACCCACAACGAAGGTTTGGCAGGGAAAATATTTGTCAGTTCAGGACTTGGAGGCATGTCGGGTGCTCAGCCCAAAGCCGCTGTAATTGCCGGATGCATTGGGGTGATAGCCGAAATTAATCCCAAAGCTGTCGAAAAACGTCATTCTCAGGGATGGGTTGATGAGGTGTACACCGACCTTCATTCCCTACATCAACGAATCCTTCAGGCTCAGCAGACAAAAGAAGCCATTTCCTTAGCCTATCAGGGCAATATTGTTGAACTTTGGGAGTATTTTGCCGAACATAATGTGGTAATCAACTTAGGCTCCGACCAAACTTCATTGCATAATCCCTGGTCGGGAGGCTATTACCCTGTTGGTTTAAGTTTCGAAGAAGCCAATTCGATGATGGCTGAAAACCCGGTCTTGTTTAAAGAGAAAGTTCAGCAATCGTTGCGCCGTCAGGTTGCCGCTATCAATACACTAACAGCAAAAGGCATGTATTTCTTCGACTATGGGAATGCTTTCCTCCTCGAATCAGGTAGGGCGGGTGCCGATGTGCTCAAAGCGGATGGCAAGTTCAAATATGCATCTTATGTGCAGGACATCATGGGACCCATGTGTTTCGATTATGGCTTTGGTCCCTTCCGCTGGGTTTGCACTTCTTCCCTACCCGAAGACCTCGACACCACTGATCAGATTGCGTATGAAGTTTTGCAGGAAATTGCCCTGCAAGCTCCTGCCGAAATCAAACAGCAACTCAGCGACAATATGCTTTGGATTAAAGAAGCTAATAAAAACAAACTGGTGGTTGGCTCGCAGGCCCGCATTTTATATGCCGATTGTG